>JBOHSC010000123.1:0-1850 GCA_050733115.1 Gemmatimonadales bacterium | reverse complement strand
GCGGCACACCGTGCGCGCCAGGTGCAATGCGGCGGCCTTGGGCGTTCCGGCGGGAAGGACGAACGCGCGGAGCGGCGGCAACTCGGCGTCGGCCTCGTCCATCGTCCGCTCGAAGAGCGCCACTCGCTCTCCGGTGAGGTCGGCCTTCTCCAGCGCCTTGGCCACCTTTCGCGGATCGGGCGTGGCAAGATGGCCCCCGATCGAGAAGAGATCGCGTTGGATCGACTCGAGCAAGGGGTCAAAGAGATCGCCAGGAGCGGTGGCCCGCACCACGCCGATGGCGGAGTTGAGCTCGTCGACGTCGCCGTAGGCCGTGGTGCGCGGGTGATCCTTCGGCACCCGCCCGCCGCCGAACAGGCCGGTCTCGCCGTCGTCGCCCGTCTTCGTGTAGATCTTCAGCGACATGGTCCGTCCACCTCCGCCGCGGCCACATTGCCGTCGGGTTGCACGATTCCCCAGAGCACGGTTCCGTCCCGCACCTCCACCTGCTCCATCCAGAGGTCGTCCCGGTGGAAGGCGAAATCGCCGGAAAATGACCTGCAGCCAGCTTCCGGCGCTATCCCACGCCATGACGGTGGCCGCAACGAGGGTGTCGTTCCCCGCCAGCCGCCGAGCTCGGAGTGAGACGGCGCAGCCCGCGAGCGGTGGGGCGCATCGGGGAAAGATACGCCGGGGGGGTTGCGTGGGGGGGCCGATGCTCCGTCGCGTGCGGGAGCTCGAGTTGGGCGGTTCGCTCCGGGCGGGACCAGCTCGCTGCCGGGCGCTGCAAGTGGCCTGCGCCTATCACCCGATAGGCCGCGCCGATGACCGTCACGCTGCAGCCAATCGGCCTCAGCCTCTATATTTATGCGCCCGACTGACCGATCTCCATCACACGCAGGAGCAGACGTGGCCGAGCAGGAGCTCAAGGACATCTCCATCATCGGCGGTGGGCCCACCGGCCTCTTCGCCGCCTTCTACGCCGGCATGCGCGGCGCCACCGCGCGCATCATCGATGCCCTGCCGGCGCTGGGCGGCCAGTTGATGGCGCTGTACCCCGAGAAATACATCTTCGACGTCGCCGGCTTTCCGAAGGTCCTCGCCAAGGACCTCGTTCGCGACATGGCCACGCAGGGGCTCCAGTTCGGTGCGACCACCCATCTCGGCGAGGTCGTCACCGGCCTCGATCGCGTCGAGAACGGCGACGAGAGCCATTTCGTCCTCCAGACGTCCGCGGGCACGTACCCTACCCGCACCATCGTCATCGCGGCCGGCATCGGCGCCTTCGAGGCACGGAGGCTCGGGGTCGAGGGCGAGGAGCAGTACGAGGAGCGGGGCCTCTATTTCAAGGTGCTCGATCCCAAGCAGTTCGAGGGGAAACGGGTGCTTCTGGTCGGCGGCGGCGACTCGGCGTTCGACTGGGCGGTGAATCTCCAGGGCGTGGCCAAGTCCATCATGCTGATTCACCGGCGCGACGGCTTCCGCGCCCACGCGGCAACGATCAGCCAGGTGCAGGAGCTCCAGCGCTGCAAGCAGTGCGAGGTGCGCACGTTCTGGGAGGTGAAGGCACTGCACGGGAATGGGCGGCTGGAAGGAGTGACGATCTTCAACAACAAGACGAAGGAAGAGGAAGAGCTGCAGGTCGACGCCGTCATCCCGCTGCTCGGGTTCCACTCCGACCTGGGCGCCATCAAGGAATGGGGGCTCGACACCGAAAAGGCCGACATCAAAGTCGACCGCGTGATGGCCACCAACGTCCCCGGCATCTACGCCGCGGGCGACATTACCAGCTACCCCGGCAAGCTCAAGCTCATCGCCACCGGCGCCGGCGAGGCGTGCATCGCGGTGAACAACGCGGTGCACTTCATCAA
>JBOHSC010000122.1:0-2113 GCA_050733115.1 Gemmatimonadales bacterium | reverse complement strand
GCGCCGGGAAGACGCAGGCGTACCAGGCGAGCCGGATGGCGCGGGTCCCGAAGTGCCCCATGTCGGCGTAGAGCGCCTCGCCGCCCGTCACGCAGAGGACGACTGACCCGAGCACCAGGAAGCCATGCCCGCGGTGCATCGCGAAGAAGCGCGCCGCGTAGAACGGGTTCACTGCGCGCAGGATCTCCGGATGACGCACGATCCAGGGGAACCCGGCGGCCGCGATGGAGATGAACCAGATCACCGTCATCGGTCCGAACACGGCGCCAATGCCCCCGGTGCCGCGCTTCTGCATGGCGAACAGGACGATCAAGATGATGCAGGTGACGGGGACGACGAAGGGGGAAAAGGTGCTGGTGGCGACCGCCAGCCCCTCCACCGCGGAGAGCACCGAGATCGCCGGCGTGATGACGCCGTCGCCGTAGAGCAGAGCCGAGCCGAACAGGCCGAACATGATGAGAATCCGGCGCGTCTTCGCGTCGGCTTTCCGCGGATGCAGCAGCGCAAGCAGGGCCATGATGCCCCCCTCGCCCCGGTTGTCCGCGCGCATGATGAAGGTGAGATACTTGAACGTGATGACGAAGTTGAGCGACCAGAACACGAGCGAGAGTACCCCGAGGACGTTGTCGACGGTCGGCGCCAATCCATATTCCGGAGCGAAGCACTCCTTGAAGGCGTAGAGCGGGCTGGTCCCGATGTCGCCGTACACCACGCCAAGCGTCGCGAGGCAAAGGCCGAACAGCTGGGGTCCGCGCGCCGCAACGGCGTGAGGATGGTCGTCCTCTGTGGAGGGAGACCCGGCGCTCATCGAGGTCAGAACTCGACCTGCGCGCCGAGCTCGACGACGCGATTCGGCGGCAGGCCGAAGAATGCGGTGGCCGACTGGGCGTTCCGGGTCATGAAGATGAATAGCTTCTTTCGCCAGCGCGCCATGTGTCCCGCACCCACAATGAGCGTTTCGCGGCCAAGGTAAAATGTCGTCCTGTTGGGACGTGTGGCCACCGGCTTTCCCGCCCCGCTTCGCTCGGCGAGCGAACGAAGGATGGTGGGAACGTCGGGCGTCTCCATGAATCCGTAGTGCGCGGAGACCTGATAAAACCCTTCGCCCAGCTCACGGCACTGGACCCGCTCGCCGGCGTCCACCTGGGGAATCTCTTCCGTCGCAATCGACAGCAGCATCACCTTCTCGTGCAGCACCTGGTTGTGCTTCAGGTGATGCAGCAGGACCGGCGGGGCCCCCGACGGATCGGAGGTGAGAAAGACCGCAGTTCCCGGCACCCGGTGCGGCTTCCGCCTGGCGATATCCTGGAGGAAGATATCCAGGGGGAGCGTGTTTTCCCGGACGATGGCCGATAGCCTGGCGCGGCCCTTCTTCCAGGTGGACATCATCGTGTAGATCAGCGCGGCCACCACCAGCGGAAACCACCCGCCGTCGGGCACCTTGACGAGATTGGCACCGACGAACGCCAGGTCGACGACCAGAAACACCCCCGTGAGCGACCCCACCTTCCAGCGGCTCCACCCCCACCGCTTCCGGGCCACCACGGCGAACAGCACGGTGGTGATCGTCATCGTGATCGAGAGGGCCACGCCGTAGGTCGCTGCGAGGTTGGCCGAGCTGCGGAACGATACCACCAGCCCAAGGCACGCCACCATCAGCACGTTGTTGACCTGCGGGATGTAGATCTGCCCGATCTCCGTGCTCGACGTGTGGATGATATTCATCCTCGGGCTGTAGCCCAATTGTATCGCCTGCCGGGTCAGCGAGAAGGCGCCGGAGATCAGCGCCTGCGATGCCACGATTGCCGCGGCAGTGGCCAGGATCACCATCGGATACAGCGCCCCTTCCGGAACCAGAGAATAGAAGGGATTCCTTGCCGCCTGAGGATCGTGCAGAAGGTACGCTCCCTGCCCGAAATAGTTGAGCACGAGCGCCGGAAGCACCAGCCCGAACCACGCCAGCCGAATCGGGCGGCCGCCGAAATGGCCCATATCGGCGTAGAGCGCCTCCGCCCCGGTCACCACGAGGATGATCGCCGACAGGATCACCACCCCCGCGACGCCCTCGCGCAGGAAGAAATCCGCCGCATGCCAGGGGTTGAGCGCCTGGAGC
>JBOHSC010000121.1:0-2950 GCA_050733115.1 Gemmatimonadales bacterium | reverse complement strand
CGGTGATCTGCGCGCCGCCATCGCGGCCGGCACCTTCCGCGAGGATCTCTACTACCGGCTCAACGTCTTCATGATCTGCATTCCGCCGCTCCGCGAGCGGAAGTCCGACCTGTTGCTGCTGGCCGATTTTTTCGTGGACAAATACAGCCGGCTTCACAGCCGGAACATCAAGCGCATCAGCACGCCGGCCATCGACATGCTGATGTCGTATCACTGGCCGGGCAACGTGCGCGAGCTGGAGAACACCGTCGAGCGCGCCGTGCTCGTGGCCGATGGCGACGTCATCCACGGGCACCACCTCTCACCCACGCTGCAGACAGCGGAGGCGTCCGGGACCGTCGTCAGCCGCTCGCTCGGCGAGGCGGTGTCGGTGTTCGAGAGCAACCTGATCCAGGATGCGCTCAAGAGCTCGCGCGGCAATCGGGCCAGGGCCGCCAGGCTGCTCGGCACCACCGAGCGGATCCTGAGCTACAAGATCAGGCGCTACGGGATCGACCCTCGTCGCTTCCGGACCTGACCATGGCCGGTCCGACATTTCTGAAGACCCTTCACCCAGCGGCCGACACGATCGTCGTCCGCTGTGGCTTTCCCACCCTGCCGTCCGACCTCGACCAATCGCCGCAACCCCTGTCCCATTCGCGCCTTAGCGCTACAAAGAGGGCACCGCTCTCAGGCCCATGGATTGGGCACGCGACTTGTCTCTCAACTTCCCGCCGCGTGACCTTCGCGCGACAGGGGCCTCATCGGATCGAGGCATCCGTCGCTGAAGTTCCTCGGACAATCAGAAATCGAAAGACCTGTTCACCACACAGATACGAGGAGTGACGATGTCTCGACGACGATCCCTGGGCCTCGCCGGAGCGCTGGCCCTCACCGCCTTGGCCACTCATCCATTGGGGGCGCAGTCCGCCGCGCTGGCGGATGCCCCGGCCACGGTGCTTGCACTCGGTGACCGCCCGGTCCGGTCCAGGCCCGCACCGCTGAAGAACGAGTACCGCGTTCGCCTGCAGAGCACATGGCCCCAATTGCCCGGGGGCTCGCCGGAGTGCTTCAACGGAGGGGAGGAGACACTCGACGGTACCCTGGCCGCGAACGCCGACGGCACCTACGGCGGGACCTTCGAGCGGCGCACCCGGCTTCTGTTCTGCGGGGCGCACGGTCCGTCCGGGCAGAGCTGCGCGCTGACCTTGACTGGGCAGGGATCGGTGGTGATGACCGGCGTGGTGCTGGACGACGACCTGAGCGCGAGCGGTCGCTCGCTGCGGGTGGAGTGGACGCCGGCGCCCTCCAATCGGGCCGAGGTCTCCGGAGTGTGTCCCACGGCGTTCAAGAACGCCCTCGAGCGCATGTATCTCACGACCCGTCACGCCGTGGAGTTTCCGCTCACAACGGATGGACGGCGGCGGACGGAGCGACTGGAGAACTATGCCTGGCGGGTGGAGCTGGAGTGATCGGTCGAGCCGGTCGGGCCCGGGTTTACTTCTTCCGGGCCCGGACCTGGTCGAACCAATTCAGGGTCACGACGAGTGCCTGCTCCGCTCCGACGACGGATTGCAGCATGAGGAATGAATTGCCGTCGGGAGCGACGCCGTAGTTGTGGTCTCTGAATCCGGCGGTGGCGTACTGCCCCGTGAACAGCTTGGTCCGTCCGGTGACCTCGAATCCGGGTTGGGTCCGCACCGAGGCGCTCATCATCACGTCGCCGTTCCGGTAGTATATCTCTCCACCCTTGGGCGACCAGATGGGCTCCGAGCCCCCATCCAGTGACACCTGCCAGCGCCCACCCGGACCCGGGTAGGGCCGGACATACACCTCGACCCGTCCCGACTCGTTGGCCGCGTACGCGAGCAGACGACCGTCGGGGGAGAGCGAGGGCGAACCGTTGTTGAATCCGGTGGCCAGGACCGGGGTGGGCTTGGCGCCTGGGTCGAGGTCCACTCTCCAGATTTCCTCCTTCGACTGCGGTGTGGAGCGGCCCGAGAATACGATACCACGCCCTCCGGGCTCGAAGCCCGCGGCCTTCCATTGGCCGGGCCGCTCGAGGAGTGGCTGCGCCGCTCCGCTTCCGTCCGCCGGAATGGAATAGAGCTGCCCGGGGAACTTGTCGTTGCCGTCGGTGAACCGGGTGTACACGATGCGGCGGCCGTCCGGCGACCACACCGGCCAGGCGGCCGTGGTGTCGAACGTCACCCTGGTCTGGGTTCGCTGTATCAAATCGAAGACCCACACGTCGCGGTTGTTGAAGCTCGCGTCGGTGCCTCGCAGCACCGCCACGTGCCGGCCGTCGGGCGCCGGGCTCGGCGTGTAGTAGTATCCCGAGTCCGCGCCGGCGTTACGCATGTCTCCCTGCCTGCCCACCAGCATGAGTCGCGAGCCGGTCGACGGGGAAATCTGATAGGCGACGTCGCCCGACCGCGATACTCCGACATTGACGTCGCCGTCCCCGCCTCCCACGAGCTGATCGGCTAGGGGCCGCGCCGGTCCGGTGACCTCCAGCCGGTCGGCATCGAACGGCACGGCCGAGAGGATGCCGGAAGGATCGGAGAGGACGACGAAGCCAGCGTTCACGTAACGGGGATATCCGCCCTGCTGGGCCAGCCGCTTCACATTGCCGGTGCGCCGGATCAGCGCCGCGAGCTTGAGCGAACCGTGACCGGACGCTCCGAACAGCACGGCCTTGCCGCCCGGGAGAATGTCCGGGAAGTGAAATACCTCACCGCTGTCGGGTTTGACGATCAGGCGCGGGGTCCCGCCTCCGGCCGGCACGTCCTCGAGGCCGGAATCGCTTGCGAAGATGACGGTGTCGCCTACGGTCCAGGTGGCGCCGTAGGTGACCCCGGCGAGCGTCGAGATGGGAGTGACCGGACCGCCCGCGACCGCCACCTTCACGAGCTTGGTGCCCTGAATGAACCCGAGCCAGACGCCATCGGGCGAAAAGAACGGCAGGCTG
>JBOHSC010000120.1:0-3150 GCA_050733115.1 Gemmatimonadales bacterium | reverse complement strand
GAGTTGGATGTCATCACGAAAACCGGCTACGCCGGCTACTTCCTCATCGTCGCTGACTTCATCAAGGCGGCACGCGACCGAGGAATTCCCGTGGGGCCGGGCCGCGGCTCGGCCGCCGGCTCCCTTGTGGCCTACGCGCTCCGCATCACCGACGTCTGCCCGCTCGCCTTCGATCTCCTCTTCGAGCGCTTCCTGAATCCGGAACGCGTCTCCATGCCGGACATCGACGTCGACTTCTGCTTCGAGCGCCGGGGCGAGGTCATCGAGTACGTCCGCGAGCGCTACGGGCGGGCCAGCGTGGGGCAGATCGTCACCTTCGGCACCATGAAGGCTCGCGCGGCCGTCAAGGACGTGGCCCGGGTCCTTCGCATTCCTCCCGGCGAGGCCGACCGCATCACCAAGCTCATCCCGTCGGGCCCGGCATACAGCCTCACGATCGAGGAAGCGGTCAAGCGGGTGGACGAGATGAAGGAGCTGGTCCGGGGAAACCCCGCCTACCAGCGCCTCGTGCAGCTCAGCTCACGAATCGAGGGAATCTCCCGCCACATGTCGGTGCATGCGGCGGGCGTGGTGATCGCCCCGGGCCCGCTGGCGGAGTACGTCCCGGTGTGTACCGCGCCAACGAAGGGCGCCGGCGCCGGGGCCGATGGCGAGGACGCGATCATCACACAGTACGAGATGGGAGCGCTCGAGAAGGTCGGCATGCTCAAGATGGACATGCTCGGCCTCAAGACCCTCACCGTCATTCACGACGCCATCGAAACGATCGCCGAGCGCACCGGCAAGCGGATCGATGTCGACGCGCTGGAGTTCGACGATCCGCTCGTGTATCAAATGCTCCGCGACGGGCGGACGGCCGGCGTCTTCCAGTTCGAGTCTCCCCTCGCCACCGACACGCTGCGCGCCATGCGCTGCGATCGATTCGACGATCTGGTGGCCTCGAACGCGCTGCTCCGCCCGGGACCGCTCGATGCCGGGATGCATACCGTCTTCATCAAGCGGAAGCTCGGGCAGGAAAAGGTCACCTACGCGCATCCCTCGCTGCGCGAGGTGCTCGAGCCCACGTACGGCGTCATCACCTACCAGGAGCAGGTGATGCGGATCGCCAACGTCCTCGCCGGGTTCTCGCTCGCCGAGGCCGACGTGCTCCGGAAGGCCGTGGGGAAGAAGGACCAGGAGCTGGCCAACCAGGAGGTTGCCAAGTTCGTCGAGCGCGCGATTGCGCTGGGACATCCGCGCGGCGTCATCGAGGAGCTGGGCCGGCAGATCGTCACCTTCGGGCGTTATGGCTTCAACAAGTCGCACTCGGTGGCCTATTCGATCCTGGGCTACCAAACCGCGTGGCTGAAGGTTCACTACCCCGCCGAATTCATGGCGGCGCTCCTCTCCTCCGAAATCGGCAATACCGACAAGGTGGTGCAGTACATCAACGAGGCGCGCGAGCTCGATCTGGAGATTCTCCCTCCTGACGTCAACGAGTCGGGCTTCAAGTTCACCGTGGTGGGAGACAAGCGCATCCGGTTCGGACTCGGCGCGGTGAGAAACGTCGGCGAGGGAGCCATCGCCTCGATCATCGAGGGGCGTTCGGCGGCGCCGCTGCGGACGCTGCCGGAGTTCGTCGAGCGGATCGATCTCCGGCTGTGCAACAAGCGGGTGCTCGAGTCGCTGGTGGCGGCCGGCGCCTGCGATTCTCTCGGCGGCCACCGGAAGCAGCTCATCGAGGCACTGGAGGCAGCCCTCGGCGAGGCGCAGCTGCTTCAGCAGGAGCGCGAGGCCGGCCAGGAGTCGCTCTTCGGCGAAGCGACCGCACAGCGTCCGAGACGCGCCGATCTCCCCGATATCCCGGCCTGGACCGAAGCGGAGCGGTTGGCGCGGGAAAAAGAGGTCCTCGGCTTCTTCATTTCCGGCCATCCCCTCGAGCGCTTCCGCAGCGAGGTGGAGCTCTTCGGTACCCGGACCACTGCCACGCTCGGCGAGTGGAGCGAGCACCCGGTGACGGTCGGTGCCGTGGTCACCGCGGTCAAGCGGCAGATCTCGAAGAAGACCGGCAAGGAGTACGCCCGGCTCGTGCTCGAGGACTTCCACGGCACCGCCGAAGCGATCGTCTTCCCCGACGCCTGGGCCAAGCTCAACGCCACGATCCTGCCCGATGCCTCGCTCCTTCTCTCCGGCGGATACAGCGAGCGCGACCGGGGGGAGGACCATGCCCCCTTCATCGTCGAATCGGCGCGGGGGATCGAGGAGCTCAGGACGTCGGGCGCCGTGGCGCTGAGCCTCCGCTGGCGCGCGCCGGCTGCCCCTTCTCCAGACGCGCTCCGGGCCGCAGCGGTGCTCTGTTCGGCTCACCCCGGACCCGCGCCGCTCTATATTGAGTGGAGTGACGGGAACGGTGAGGCGGTACGCCTCCGCTCCCGGCGCCTCCGCATCGCGGCGGAAGACGACCTCGTTCGGGCCCTGCGCGAGCTCCTGGGCTCCGACTCCGTCCATTACATCAAGGCGGGATGACCTCCATGGCCTCAGCCTACACGCTGGAGTTCGAGAAACCTCTGCTCGAGCTGGAGCGGCAGATCGAGGACCTGAAGCGTATCGGGACGGAGCGTCAGATCGACATCGAAGGCGAGCTCGATGGTCTCCAGACCAAGCTCGAATCGCTCCGGGCCGACATCTACCGCAATCTCACGCCCATCCAGCGGGTCATGGTGGCGCGGCATCCGCGCCGGCCGTACACCCTCGACTATCTGAGCACCATCTTCACCGACTTCATCGAGCTGCACGGCGACCGGCTCTACATGGACGACCCGGCCATCGTCGGGGGATGGGCCCGCCTCGCGGGGATCTCGGTGATGGTGGTGGGGCACCAGAAGGGCCGCGACACGAAGGAAAATCTCAAGCGCAACTTCGGTATGCCGCATCCCGAGGGATACCGGAAGGCGCTCCGCCTCATGAAGCTCGCCGCCAAGTTCAGCGCCCCGCTCATCACGCTCATCGATACGCCAGGCGCCTATCCCGGCCTCGGCGCCGAGGAGCGGGGGCAGTCGGAAGCGCTGGCCCGGAACATCCTGGAGATGTCGATGCTGCCGACGCCCTCCGTCGCCGTGGTCATTGGCGAGGGCGGATCGGGGGGAGCGCTGGCGCTCGGCGTGGCCGACC
>JBOHSC010000119.1:0-3971 GCA_050733115.1 Gemmatimonadales bacterium | reverse complement strand
AAAGAGCATGGGACGACGTTCCTCTTCGAGCATAGACACCTCTGGCTCCGGAACCGGCGCCAGACGGCGATCGCCAGGATCAGGAACGAGGTCGTCCAGGCCATCCGGGACTACTTCTACCGGGAGGGATTCACCCTCGTCGACACGCCCATCCTGACCGGCGCGATCGGGGAGGAAGCGGGAAATCTTTTCTCGACGGACTATTTCGACCTGGGCAAGGCGTACCTGGCGCAGACCGGCCAGCTCTACGTGGAAGCCGCGGCGGCGGCGCTGGGCAGGGTCTACTGCTTCGGTCCGACATTCCGGGCGGAAAAATCGAAGACGCGGCGCCACCTGACGGAGTTCTGGATGGTGGAGCCCGAGGTGGCGTTCAACGATTCGAGCGACAACATGCGCCTGCAGGAGTCGTTCGTGAGCTACATCGTGGCACGGGTGCTCGACACGCGCAAGCGGGAGCTGGCCGAGCTGCAGCGTGACACCGGGCCGCTCGAGCGGGTGACGGCGCCGTTCGGCCGAATCTCCTACACCGATGCGGTGACCCGCCTCAACCAGGCCGGCTCCGATATCCAGTGGGGCCAGGACCTCGGTGGGGACGACGAGACGCTCCTGGCCACAGAGTACGACCGGCCGGTCTTCGTCTACAACTACCCGAAGCAGGTCAAGGCGTTCTACATGAAGGAGAACCCAGACGACCCCCGTACCGTGCTCAACAACGACTGCCTGGCGCCGGAGGGTTATGGCGAGATCATCGGCGGCTCCCAGCGCGAGGACGACTACGACAAGCTGCTGGCCAGGATTCTCGCTCAGCGGCTCGATCCCGAGGCGTACCGCTGGTACCTCGACCTCAGGAAGTACGGCACCTTCGTGCACTCGGGATTCGGTCTCGGAGTCGAACGGACGGTGGCGTGGATCTGCGGTTTGCAGCACATCAGGGAGGCGATCGCCTTCCCGCGGCAGATTCACCGGCTGTACCCATAACCTTTACCTCGTTCCACAGCCCGTCGAGCGCCTCGAGCCCGGCCGTCTCGATGTCCACGCCCCGCTGCGCCGCCAGCCGTTCGACTCCCTCGAAACGCTCCCGGAACTTCCGGTTGGCACCGTCGAGGGCCAGCGTCGGATCGATCCCCGCCTTCCGAGCCAGGTTCACGGCGGCAAAGAGCAGGTCGCCGATCTCGCCGGCGAGCGCCGTGCTCGGTGCCACTCCCGGCGTCAGCTCGGCCTCCACCTCCTCGAGCTCCTCCCGGACCTTGGCGATCGGTCCCTTCACATCGGGCCAGTCAAACCCCACCGACGCCGCCCGCTCCTGCAGCCGCTGCGCCTTAAGGAGTGGAGGCAGCGTGGGGACGATGCCGGTGAGCGTTCCCTTCCGCTCCCTGCGCTTGAGCCGTTCCCACGGCTCGGCCGCGCCAAGGTCGAAGAGGTGCGGGTGGCGGCGACGCATCTTGGCTTCGAGTATCTCGGCCACGTCGGCCGGCGTGAACTGCCCGTCCTCCTCCGCGATCACCATCTGAAAGGCGAGGTGCAGGAGGAGGTCACTCAGCTCGGCCCGGATCGAATCGATGTCGCCGCCGCCGAGTGCTTCGTCGAGCTCGAGTGCCTCCTCGACGAGGTAGGGGCGCAGTGTCTCGCGGGTCTGCGCGCGGTCCCAGGGGCAGCGTTTCCGCAGATCGCGCACCATTGCGAGGGCGCGTCCAAGCGCTGATTTGTCTTGCATTTATCTACTCCGCCGAATAAGATACCGGCCGCCTTGACCACGCCCTTTGCTCCTGAGACCACCCGCGCCTGGGTGGACATCGACCTGGCCGCGCTGGCCGCAAACGCCCGCACGATCGCCGCCGTATCCGGCCGCCCGCTGTTGCCGATGGTCAAAGCTAACGGCTACGGTCTGGGTGCGATCGAGGTCGCCCGGGCCCTCGAGCCGCTCGATCCCTGGGGATTCGGGGTGGCGCTGTTGGAAGAGGGCGCCTGGCTCCGTGCGGCCGGCATTTCCCGCCCGATCCTCGTGGTGAGCCCCTTCGTGGCGCCGGAAGCCGAGCGATATCTTGAGTGTGGCCTCCGGCCCTCGATCGGCGATCCCGCCGCACTGAGCGCCTGGACCGCGCGCTCGGACCGGCCCTTCCACGTCGAAGTGGACACCGGCATGAGCCGGGCCGGTGTGCGGTGGAACGACACCGCTGCCCTTGCAGCCATGCGCGAAAACCTCGCGGGCGCCGCGGGGTGGGAAGGGGTGTACACTCACTTCCACTCGGCCGATACGGATCCTGCCTCGGCCGCCACGCAGTGGCAACGCTTTCAGGATGTGCTGGCCACGCTGCCGGGGAAACCGGCGCTGGTTCATGCGGCGAACAGCGCGGCGGCTCTCCGGGGGAAGGCGTTCGCCGCCGATCTGGTCCGGCCGGGCATCTTTCTGTACGGCGGCCAGGCAGGCGCTGTCTCCCCGAAACCGGTCGTTGCTCTCAAAACCCGGGTCGTCTCCGTGAGAACGGTGCGGAAGGATGAGACGGTGAGCTATGGAGCCACCTGGCGTGCAACCGGCAAGACGGAAATCGCGACCCTCTCGCTCGGCTACGCCGACGGTTTTCCCCGGGCGGCTCGCGAATCATCCGGACTCGATACGCTGCCGCCCCGGCTGGTCGAGCTCGGAGGTCGAACCCGGGAGGTAGTCGGCAGGGTTACGATGGACCTGACCATGGTGGCCGTCGATGGAAGCGTAGCCGTCGGCGATGTGGCGACGGTATACGGGGGCGTCGTCTCCCTCGACCAGCAGGCCGCCGCTGCGGGGACGATCTCGTACGAGCTGCTGACGGGCCTGGGAGCCCGCCTCCCCCGGGTGTATACGACCTCATGATGCCGGGACCCGCATGACGCGCCGGGCGGCGATCGTCGTCCTCGACGGGCTCGGCATCGGTCAGGCACGGGACAGCGAATCCTACGGCGATGGCGGCAGCAACACGCTCGGCAACGTCGCGCGGGCGGTGGGTGGGCTCGATCTGCCCAATCTGGCAGCTCTGGGACTCGGAAACTGCGCCCCGGTGGAGGGGATGGTGCCGGCCCCGGTTCCCCGCGCCGCCCACGGCGTAGCCGAGCCTTCGAGTCCGGGCAAGGACAGCACCACCGGACACTGGGAGCTCTGCGGCCTCGTTCTCCCGGCTCCCTTCCCGACGTACCCGGGGGGATTCCCCGAAGAGCTCATCCGCCAGTTTGCCGAGCGCACCGGACGGGGGGTGCTCGGAAACCGGCCCGCGTCGGGCACCCAGATTCTCGACGATCTGGGCGACGAGCACCGGCGGACCGGCAAGTGGATCGTGTACACCTCGGCCGACAGCGTCTTCCAGGTCGCGGCGCACGTCGAGACGGTTCCGCTGCCCGAGCTCTACGCCGGGTGCAGGGTGGCGAGGGAGCTGCTCCAGGGCGAGCACGGTGTCTCACGGGTCATCGCGCGGCCGTTCAGCGGACACTCGGGAGCCTGGGTCCGTACCGCCGACCGGAAGGACTTGAGCCTGCAGCCTCCCGGCCCGACGCTACTCGACCGTCTTGCCGAGCATCACATCCCCCGCGTCGGCGTGGGCAAGGTGGACGACCTTTTCGCCGGCCGGGGGATCTCCAGTATCCACACCGCGACCAACGCCGAAGCGTACGGTCTGATCGAGGGAGCGCTGGCGGCGATGCATCGGGGCCTCCTCCTCGCCAATGTCATCGAGTTCGATCAGAGCTGGGGCCACCGGAACGACATCGCCGGCTTTCACCGCGGACTGCGCGAGCTCGACCGCGTCATCCCGCGACTGCTGGCGGGGGTTCGGGAGGAGGACCTCGTTATCTTTACCGCCGATCACGGGAACGACCCGACGACGCCATCAACCGACCATGCGAGGGAGCGCGTTCCGCTCTTGGTCTACGGGCGGCGGGTCCGAGCTGTGCCCCTGGGGGAGCGTGGCACGTTTGCGGACATCGGACAGACGGTGGCGGAGTTC
>JBOHSC010000118.1:0-7695 GCA_050733115.1 Gemmatimonadales bacterium | reverse complement strand
CACCGGGTCGGGGGTTCGAGTCCCTCCTCGGGAGCTGCTGCCAAAGTTGCCGCTCCCCAATTCGTTTGATCGCGTCGCAGCTCCATAAGAAAAACCCAGTAATAGCCCTTGGGGGGACTCTCGAGGGACACCGCCTCGACTGTGAAGACCGCTGGCGGGTCTTGACGGGCCGTGTCTGGGGTCTTATATAACTTATCAGTTATGCAACCTCTCGGTTATAAGCAGCTGCCCGCTGATCGCCTCGACGCGACCTTTGCGGCGCTTGCCGATCCCACCCGCCGAGCGATCCTGACCCGGCTCGCGTCGGGTCAGGCGTCGGTCGCGGAGCTGGCCGAGCCATTCGCGATGAGCCAGCCAGCGATCTCGAAGCACCTGAAGGTACTGGAACGCGCCGGCCTGATTTCGCACGGCCGGGACGCGCAGCGCCGACCACGCCGGCTCGAAGCCAGACTCCTCGCGGAAGCCGACGAATGGCTGGAGCGCTACCGCCGGCATTGGGAGGCCTCCTACCAGCAACTGGACGTGCTGCTCGACGAGCTGAAGGCCGAAGTGAAGAAACGTGGACGCCCAAGGCGATAGGGGAGACAACCGATGACGAACGCCGGAAGACTGCAAGTGACGACGCCCACCGATCGCGACATCGCGATGACGCGCGTCTTCGATGCCCCGCGCAGGATGGTCTTCGATGCCTTCACCAGGCCAGAGCTGCTCAAGCGATGGCTGGGGGTCTTCGGAGGGTGGTCGCTGGACGTGTGCGAGATCGATCTGAGGGTGGGTGGCAAGTACCGTTACGTCTGGCGCGGTCCCGATGGAAGGGAAATGGGAATGGGCGGCGTTTACCGTGAGATCGTACGTCCGGAGCGTATCGTTCAAACCGAGTCGTTCGACGAATCCTGGTACGAAGGTGAGGCGACGGAGACGGCCGTGTTCGTCGAGCACGGTGGCAAGACGACGGTCACGACCACTGTGCGCTACATGTCGAAGACGGTTCGCGACGCCGTACTCAAGTCGCCCATGGAGCATGGCGTGGCTGCCGGCTATGACAGGCTCGATGAGGTGCTGGCCTCGGTGCTGGCGGGGGGAGCCAGGTGACGGCCCCGATAACCTCGGCGGATTCGCGCCCCCGATCTCTGTAGCGGAGTGTGGGCGCCGTGCTCGCGGGATTCGTCGCGGTGGTGGTCCTCTCGCTCGGCACCGACCAGGTGCTGCACGTTTTCGGGGTCTATCCGCCCTGGGGGGAGCCGATGCATGACCCGGGCTTGAATCTTCTGGCGCTCTCCTACCGAACTGTCTACGCTGTCGCAGGTAGCTATGTCACCGCGAGGCTGGCGCCTCACTCGCCGATGGGTCACGCCATGGCGGTAGGCATACTGGGATTGGTGGTGGGCACCGCTGGAGCTGTCGCCACGATTCCGATGGACCTGGGTCCCGCCTGGTATCCAATCGCGCTCGCTCTTTCCGCCTTGCCCTGTGCCTGGCTCGGCGGCGTTCTCATTCGCAGAAGGTCGGCCTGAACAGCAATGAGGAGTATCAAGTGCAAAAAATCACCCCGTTCCTGTGGTTCGACGGCAAAGCCGAAGAGGCAATGACTTTCTATGTGTCCGTCTTCAAGAATTCGAAGGTTGTAAGCGTGACCCGGTACGGAGCAGCGGGGCCAGGGCCGAAAGGGACAGTGATGTCCGCGGTATTCCAGCTCGATGGCCAGGAATTCTACGCGCTGAACGGTGGCCCGCACTTCACCTTTTCACCGGCGATATCGTTCTTCGTCACCTGCGAGACGCAGCAGGAAGTAGACGAGCTGTGGGAGAAGCTTTCTGCAGGCGGGAAAACAAACCAATGCGGATGGCTCGACGACAAGTTTGGCGTGTCATGGCAGGTCATTCCCTCTATTCTCGGCAAGCTGCTCCAGGACAAAGATGCCAAGAAATCACAGCGAGTCATGCAGGCAATGCTGCAAATGAAGAAGATCGACATCCAGGGCTTGCAGCGGGCATACGACCAGGGATGACTCGGTGCAAACCACCGCACCAGGCCGAGCGCGGTCGATGCTGCCGCAGTGGAGATGCCCCGACGGCTCGCCAGGTCGTGAGGGGCTCCTGGGGCCGCGCCATCCATAGGGGCCGACGGCATTAGTTTACCGGTACTGCCCCGGACCCTACAGGAGACCGAATGTCGAAGCGGGAAGATCAGCGGATCGCAGCTTTGGCCAGGAAGAACGCGGCCAAGATCGTCGTGCCCAAAGGCGACCGCGCCGTCAAGTTCGACGACACGCTCAAGCATCGTCCGGAAGAGGAAGACAGCGAGACCCGGCGCCTCTTCAAGGAGATGAAGAAGCGGGAGTTCTAGCGGCCGCGCGGCCGCCTGAACACCGGCCGATGCTCGCCGCCGTCGTACTCGTCGCGCACTCGCGGCGGCTCCGGCGCCGGGCGGGGTCGCTCGCCTGACTGTTCGCCCGCCTTCCGCTTCGGAACCGGGCCCCGCGCCGCCGGAATGCGCGAACCCTGCGCCGGCGTCTTCCGGTTGACCGGGGGGTCGAGCACCGGCTTCGGGGGTCCGGACGGAAGGTTGCGGGGAGGAAGTCTCTCCGTGGCCGCCAGCACTCCCATCGCCGATTGCGTTGCGACACGAATGGTTTCGAGCGAGGTTTCCAGCGCATCGCGCACATGCGCCTCGACTCTCGCCGCCTCGAGTTCCATTACCGCCCGCACCAGCTCCCTGGCCGTGTCGGGTCCTACAGGGAGCCCCATCTCTCCGAGTCGCTCGCAAACCATCTCCACCGTATCGAGACCGGGATCGTGCGACACGCTCGGTGCAGTTACCTGACTCATCGGTTTTTCCCCCTTCCCGTTCATCGTCCTTACAACTCCAGCGCGCGCCAGAGATACCAGCTCGCGACGCTTCGATAGGGCCGCCACCGCTCCGCCCTGCGCCGCATCGCCTCGGGGGCGGGGAGCCCCCGGGACTTGAATGTCCGTGCGAAGCCCTTTCGCACGCCGAGATCGCCCATCGGAAAGACGTCGGCGCGGCCGAGCCGGAACATCAGCAGCATCTCGACAGTCCACCTCCCAACGCCTCGCACCGCGGTCAGGCGCTCGACGAGCGCATCATCATCCAGCCGGCGGGCGAGCGCGAGCGAGGGAACGGTGCCGTCGATGGTACGCGCGGCCAGGTCGATGAGCGCCGCGGTCTTGGCCCTCGACAGGCCGGCGCCGCGCAGCCGCTCGGGCGGCGTCTCGAGTATGTCGCTCGGTCCCGGAAAGCGCTTGGGATGATACAGGGCAACGACGCGGCCGAGTATCGTCTCGGCGGCCTTGCCGGAGAGTTGCTGGTAGACGATCGACTCAACGAGTGCCGCGAAGAGACTCTGGGTGTGGACCGGACGGAGGGTGAAGGCCCCGGCGCGACTGATGAGCTCGTCGAGCCTGGGCTCGGCGGCTCGGAGGTGGTTGCAGGCCAGCTCGGGGTTGTAATCGAGACCCCGCGGCCTCGCTGCACGGTTGGCCATATCGGCAAAGATAACCCGGAGGGCACGGCAAACGCTTCGCTGATCCTTGACGCCGCCGGGGAACGCGCGTTCCCTTTGGCGCATGGAACCCGACGAATTTCGCCGCCATGCACACGCGGTGGTGGACTGGATGGCCGACTACCTGCGAGACGTCGGCGAGCTCCCCGTTACCCCCGCGCTCGCGCCCGGTGACATCCGCCGCCGGCTTCCGGAGGCTCCGCCGGACGAGGGTGAGGCGTTCGAGGCACTCTTCGACGATTTCCGCCGCCTGATCGTGCCGGGGATGACGCACTGGAACCACCCCGGCTGGCTCGCCTATTTCCCCTGCAACAACAGCCCCCCGTCGATCCTTGGCGAGATGCTGACTTCAGCCATGGGTGCACAGGGGATGTCGTGGGCCACGTCGCCCGCCGCGACGGAGCTCGAGCAGACGGTCATGGAATGGTTGCGGCAGATGCTCGGCCTTCCCGGGGGATTCACCGGCGTCATTCAGGACACCGCCTCAACCGCCACGCTGGTCGCTCTGCTCACGGCCAGGGAGCAGGCCACCGGCCATACGGCCGGGACACGCGGCCTCGTGGCCGGGCCGGCGCTCACCGTTTACGCCTCTCGCGAGGCGCACTCGTCGATCGACAAAGGGGTCAAGCTGGCTGGGTACGGCCTCGACCACCTCCGGCACATCCCGACCGACGCCGCGTTCGCGCTGCAACCCGCGGAGCTCGAGCGCGCGATTGCCGCCGATCGGGCGGCCGGTCTCGTTCCGGCCTGCGTGGTGGCCTCGATCGGGACCACCTCCTCGACGGCGGTCGATCCGCTCGAGGCGATCGCCGCAATCTGTCGGCGGCATCGTGTATGGCTGCATGTGGATGCCGCCTACGCAGGCAGCGCGGCGCTGGTGCCGGAGCTGAGAGCGCCGTTTGCCGGCGTCGAGCACGCCGACAGCTTCGTGTTCAATCCGCACAAGTGGATGCTCACGAACTTCGACTGCACCGCCTATTTCGTGCGCGACACCGGCGCACTCCTCCAGACCTTCCAGGCCTCTCCCGAGTTTCTCCGCACGGCGTACGACTCCGAGGTGGTCAACTATCGGGACTGGGGGATCCAGCTCGGCCGGCGCTTCCGCGCCCTCAAGCTCTGGTTCGTGATCAGGAGCTACGGGGTGGAAGGGTTGAGGGCGATGATCCGGGGGCACGTGGCACTCGCGCGGGAGCTGGCACAGTGGATCGGCGCGCGCAACGACTTCGAGGTGATGGCGCCGGTGCCGTTCGGACTGGTGTGCTTCCGCTACCGGCCGGCGGGCAAGTCAGAAGAGGAACTCGATGTCATCAATCAGCGCCTGCTCGAGCGGGTCAACGCCACCCGCCGATTTCACATGACCCATACGCGGCTCGGGGGCCGGTATGCGATCCGAATCGTGATTGGCCAGCGAACCACCGCGCGCGAGCACGTGGAAGCGGTGTGGCGGGAGATCGAGCTGGCCTCGAAGACGGCCTAGCCGGCCGCAACCCGTGGCGGCGGGTCATCCCACGAGAGCCGCCGGTGCGAGCTCCTCCGCGAGCGCCGGCCGCAGGTAGCGTCCGGTGTGCGAGCCGGTCGCTTCGGCCACCTCCTCGGGCCTTCCCTGCGCCACCACCCGGCCGCCGGCCTCGCCCGCCTCGGGACCGAGGTCCACGATCCAGTCGGCGCGCTTCACGACGTCGATATGGTGCTCGATGACGACCACAGAGTGCCCTGCATCGACGAGACGATCCAGCACCTGGATCAGGACCCGCACATCGTCGAGATGGAGTCCGGTGGTGGGCTCGTCGAGGATATAGAGCTTCCGGCCTTCCCGCTTTCCCGCCTGAGCGAGCTCCCTGGCGATCTTCAGACGCTGCGCCTCGCCGCCCGAAAGCGTAGTGGCCGGTTGGCCGAGCCGCAGGTAGCCGAGTCCCACCTGCTGGAGGTGCCAGAGGGCGGCGCCGAGCCTCGGCTGGTGGCGGAAGCGGGAGATGGCCTCGTCCACCGTCCACTGCAGCACGTCGTGGATCGAGTTACCCTGGATCTGCACCTCGAGCACTTCCCGCCGGTAGCGGGTTCCGCCGCACACCTCGCAGGGCACGAAGACGTCGGCCATGAAGACCATCTCCACCTGAACGTGCCCCGATCCCTCACAGGCGTCGCAGCGCCCGCCGGGGATGTTGAACGAGAAGGTTGCGGCGGAATATTTCCGGCGGCGCGACAGCGGCTGCGCGGCGAAGAGCTCGCGGATCTCGTCGAAGGCCTTGATGTAGGTGATCGGATTGGAGCGCGGCGACCGCCCGATCGGCGACTGGTCGACCAGAAGTACGTCCTTCAGGAATTCCCACCCGGTGATCGACGCCACCTGGCCCACCGGCTCGCCGAGATGACTCTTGGCAGTGTGGCCGCCGTGCAGCTTCCCCTCGAGGTTGCGGTAGATCACGTCGTAGAGAAGGGTGCTCTTGCCCGAGCCTGATACGCCGGTGACAGCCGTGAGTGCTCCGAGCGGGATGTCGACATCCACGCCGGTCAGGTTGTGCAGCGTGGCGCCGCGAACCCGGAGCCACTGCGGTCCCGCCGGGCGTCGCGCGCTCGGTACGGCGATTCGCTTTTCCCCGGTGAGATACTTGCCGGTGAGCGAATCGCCCGATCCCGCGACCGGTCCGGCGTGCACCACCGATCCACCGCGCTCACCCGAGCCGGGGCCGAGCTCCAGCATGAAGTCGGCCTGCCGGATAGCGGCGAGATCGTGCTCGACGACGAGGACCGTGTTGCCGCCGTCGCGAAGGCGGCGGAGCAGCGCGAGGAGGCGGTCGGTATCGCGCGGGTGGAGCCCTACGGTCGGCTCGTCGAGAACGTAGAGAGTGTCCACCAGCCGCGAGCCGAGCGCATTCGCGAGCGCGATGCGCTGCGCCTCGCCCCCGGAGAGCGTTCTCGTCTGCCGCTCGAGCGTGAGATAGCCGAGACCGACGTCGATCAGAAACTCGAGCCGCGAGTCGAGCTGGTCGATCACCAGCTGCGCCACCTCCTGCTCGAAGGGGCGAAGCTCGAGACCGCGGAGCCATTGGCGGATCGTCTCCACCGTCCGCGAGGCCACCGCACCGATCGTCTCGCCCGCAATGCGGACGGCGAGCGCGTCGGGGTTGAGCCGCGTCCCGCCGCACGCGGTGCAGGTGTGGGCGAGCTGATACTGCCGCAGGAAGACGCGGATGTACTGCTTGTAGCGCTTTTCCTCGAGGTTCTTGAGGAAGGGGAAGATGCCCAGGTAGCGTCCCCTGGCGCCGTTCAGCAGCTCGCGGCGGTGGGCGGCCTTGAGCCTCGACCACGACTTCGATGGGTCGGCGCCGATAGACTTGGCGAAATCGAGGAGGAGCCGGCGGCGCGTCTCGTATCTCGGCTTGGTCCACGGATCGATGGCGCCGTCGGCGAGACTGCGGGCCGGATCGGGGATGATGAGCGACTCGTCGTACTCGAGCGTAGCGCCGAAGCCGTTGCAGGTGGAGCAGGCGCCGCGCGGGTTGTTGAACGAGAAGAGCGCGGGAGTGACCGTGGCGGCAGGAGTGTCGCAGGCGCTGCAGGCGGGGTAGCTGGTGAACCGGAGACGCGCCTTATCGCGTAGCGCGACGGCGACACCCTCGCCCTCCTGGAAGGCGGTCGTGACCGCCTCGGCGATGCGTCCCGCGGAGTCGGTCTCGGCTGCCAGCCTGTCGACCACGACGAGGAGCTCCCCGGTCTTCGTCAGGTCGAGTCCGGGTGGTAGCTCCTCGAGATGGTGCGGAGCCCCATCGGCGATGACACGCACAAAACCGAGGGCGCGCAGGTTCTCGACCACGGCCTCATGCGTCAGCTGGGCGACCGGGGGCAGGGGGAAGGCGACCTGCAGCCTCCCCGGGCCCCCCGCCAGGACATCGTCGGTGGCGGACTGGGGTGTGTCTCTCCGGACGGGGGCGCCGCAGACCCGGCAGTAGCTGCGTCCGGCCCTCGCCCAGAGGAGGCGGAGGTAGTCGTAGACTTCGGTGGCGGTCCCCACGGTGGAACGGCTCGAGACGGTGGGGTTCCGTTGCTCGATGGCGACGGAGGGTGCGAGCCCCTCCAGCCGGTCGACGAGCGGCTTGGGCATCCGATCGAGAAACTGCTTGGCGTAGGTCGAGAGCGACTCGGCGTAACGCCGCTGGCCCTCGGCGTAGAGG
>JBOHSC010000117.1:0-4119 GCA_050733115.1 Gemmatimonadales bacterium | reverse complement strand
GGGGGTCGCTCCATGGCTTGGAGCGACCCTGACCATCGACTTCGCCCGACCAACGAGATCAGCCTTCGATGGACTCCCGCTCCGGCTCTCCCTCATCGGCCACCAGCGCCCGTAACTCTTTGCTGGGCTTGAATACCGGGACAGGACGCGCGGCCACCTCGACCGGATCGCCCGTACGGGGGTTCCTCGCCATGCGAGTCTTCCGACGCCGGATCTTGAAGGTGCCGAAGCCTCGGACCTCTATGTTGTGCTGCTCCTTGAGCGCATCCTTGACCGCCTCGAGGAACGCGTCCACCACTCTGGCGCAATCCTTCTTGGAGATCATCGGACCCGCGGTCTTCGCGATCGAGGCGGTTACCTGTTCGACGAGATCGGCCTTGGTCATGCGTCCCCCAAACGGGTTGCAGGCAGCAAAGCGGGCAGGCCTCCTAGCGCCGATCTTAGGAGCTTAAGTGTTGCCTGTCAAGGGGTTGGGCTTTTGACCACTCCCATTGCGGCCATGAACTCGTCGAAGTGAGGAAAGGCATCGTGAGGTCCGGGGGCAGCCTCGGGATGATACTGGACCGCAAACAGAGGCAACTCACGGTGGCGAATGCCCTCAATGGTGCCATCGTTGAGGTTCAGATGTGTGACCTCGAGCCCGGGGGCACCAGGCACCCCATCGGTGTCGCCAACTACGGCAAACCCATGGTTTTGCGTAGTGATCAGCACCTGCCCAGTGCGCACGTCCCTCACTGGATGGTTGCCTCCGCGGTGGCCGTACGGGAGCTTGGCCGTTTTTCCGCCATAGGCTAGCCCGACAAGTTGGTGCCCGAGGCAAATCCCGAACGTCGGCAGTCCCTCTCCCGCGAGACCCCTGATATTGGCGAGCGCGTACTCCACCGCCGCGGGATCGCCGGGCCCGTTCGAAAGAAAGAGCCCATCAGGATTTAGCTCGCGCACGGCGGCGGCGCTCGTGTCGGCGGGCACTACAGTCACCTTGCACCCCGCGCCTACCAGCATGCGAACGATGTTGCGCTTGATGCCGTAGTCGTACGCGATGACGTGCGGCCCCTCGCCAGAAGTCCACCGCTCGCCGACCGACGCGCGCGAGGCGAGATCGAGTCCTTCCATCGACGGCGACGCGAGAAGCCGCGAGGTGAGCTCCGCAGTGGGTTGCCGGCCCTCGGCCACCAACCCGCGCATGGCGCCCCGCTCACGGACGTGCCGGGTCACGCGGCGGGTATCGACCCCCTCGAGTACCGGCACGCCCGCTTCGGCGAGCCAGTCGTCGAGGCTTCGGGTGGCGCGCCAGTTGGAGGTGTGCCGGGAGAGCTCCCGCACGACCACGCCGGTAACCTGCGGGCGAGCCGATTCCATGTCGTCGACGTTCACGCCGTAGTTGCCGATCATCGGCGCGGTCATGACGACGATCTGCCCCAGGTAGCTCGGGTCGGTGAACGTCTCCTGGTACCCGGTGAGGTTGGTGGTGAACACCAGCTCGCCAAACGCCGGATCGAGCGGCCGCCGGGTGGTGCCGGCAAACCAGGCGCCGTCCTCGAGCAAAACGAAAGCGGGGCGACCCGTCATCCGGTCACCCCGCCGCCGCTGTGCTTCATGGCTTCTTCGTCGCGGGAGTCGGCGCCGCGCCCGTGGGGGCGGGCGGCGCGGGAGACTGCGTGGTCGCTGGCTGGCCGGCTGCCGGAGGGGCTACGGTCGTCGAGCCGCCGAGCGGGAGCGGGGCACTCGGTGCCGGCGTGGCCGGGGTCGAGGCGCGAAGCCGTTCCTGGAGATCGCTGGAGGAGCCGCCACGCGGCACCAGCGAGAGCACCAGCGAAAGGACGAGAAAGATTCCGCCGCACCACCAGGTAGCCTTGGTGAGGATGGTGACGGCCTGACGCCCGCCCAGCACGGTGTCGGTGCCGCCGGCACCACCGAGCGAGGCAAGGCCGCCGCCCTGCCCCGCCTGGAGCAGCACCACCACCGAGAGAACGATGGCGTCGAGGATCAGCAACGTGAGCAGAAATGCGAACATGGTCAGTCTCCTGGACAGCCGCAAAGTCTAGTCGGCGTCCGGGGTTGGGTCAACGGTGCCGCTACGCCTGCGCACCGTCGGTCTTGGGCCCGAACATCTTGCCGAGCACTCCGCCGATTGCTCCGGTCACCGCGGAGCCGGCCGTGCCCACACCGAGAACCGAGGCGGGGACGTCACCCAGAAGGTGGGAGACCAGAATCCCCAGGAACGCCGAGATGCCGCCGGCGACGACACCTCCACTCGCGGCGGCGGCCGCTGACTTCTGCCTGCTCCACAGCGAAAAGAGGAGTCCGGCGATCCCGGAGATCGTCATCCCGCCCACCGCGAACTTATTGGAGATGGCAGGCGAGTAGTGTCCCGCGAGGACCATGGCGAGCTGGAGAATGGTACCGACAATCGTGGACTTGACGAGAGCGGGATTCGAAGTGACGGCGTCGGCCATTGGTGTCTCCGAAAAACGAGAAGACCTCGGGTACCACGGTGAACGAGCTCTCAGCCCTCCGGGCGGAGCACGGCTTTGCGAACGACGATGGTGACATTGTCGCTGCCGCCTCCGTCGAGGGCGTCCTGCAGCAGGTCTTCGCACACTTGCCGGGACGACGTCATGTTCCGGAGGCGATTCCGGATGGTCTCATCGCTGACGTGCCGCGTGAGCCCGTCGCTGCACAGGAGCGCCACATCTCCCCAGTCCAGGTCGATCCGGGTGACGGCCGGCGCGGTCTGACGGCCGCCGATCGAGCTCGAGAGCGTGGTAGCGTAGTTGGTCGATGATGCGTCGGCCCGGGTGAGCACGCCCAGATCGATCAGCTCCTGCGCCATCGTCTGATCGCGGGAGATCTGGGTCAGCTCCCCTTGCCTGAGCAGATAGCAACGGCTGTCGCCGACCTGAAGCAGGAACGCGCGCGGCCACGAGCTGAGCCACAGCGTGAGTGTTGTCGCCATCCCGCGGTACTCGGGGTCCGCCGCCGCGCGCCGCAGCACTTCACCATGGCACTGGCGCGCCGCCTCCTCGAGGGCAGTCAGGAACTCCTGGTCGTCGGCGGATTCGCTGGCATAGTAGCAGCGCATGCTTCGGGTGACGTACTGTGTGACCGCTTCGACGGCGAGGCGGCTGGCCTCCTCCCCCTTCGCTCCCCCACCCACGCCGTCAGCGACCATCATCAGGATGGCGAGCCGTTGGGTACCGGTGGGAAGCTGAAGCTGGGTCAGGCTGGTGTGATGGACTGCCACTTCCTTCCTCAGCGAGCATATCAGAAAGTGGTCCTGATTCTCCTTGCGAATGGACCCGGGGTGGGTCAGCCCGTACACATCGATTTCGTCGTCGCGAGGTTTCCGGTTCGTGACTGTGTCGACACCGGCCGTTTCGAGAGTCGTCATCGGTTCCTCCTGCTATGGTCCGCCCAGGCTCAGCTCGCCTCCACGACAAACCCGTGGCAATCCAAGAGCCCTGCAACGAAGAAGAAGCGCCGTCCGTCACTTGTCCAGTCGGTCACTCCGGGTCCCGGCGGACCGTGCGGCCGACGAGGACGGTAATATTGTCCTGGCCGCCACCGTCGAGCGCATCCTGGAGAAGATCCTGACAGGCCTGCCGGGCTGAGGTCATCGAGCTCAGCCGGTCGCGGATCCGCTCGTCGGAGACGTGACGGGTCAGGCCGTCGCTGCACAGGAGCCCGACGGTACCCCACTCCTGATCGAACTGAGTCACGGTAGGGGCGGTTTGCCTGCCGCCGATCGAGCTCGATAAGGTGCTGGCGAGTGGCGTCCTGGAAGCCGCCTCCCGAGTGAGCACCCCCAGGTCCACGAGCTCCTGGGCCATCGTCTGATCCCGCGAGCGCTGAGTCAGCTTCCCATGGCGGAGGGTGTAGTAGCGGCTATCGCCAACCTGGAGAAGGTACGACCGCGGCCAGAGGCCAATCCACAGGGTTAGCGTCGTCGCCATGCCTTGGTACTCGGGGTCATCCGCCGCGCGACGCACCACCTCGGCGTGGCACCGGAGTGCGGCGTCCTCGAGCGCTCGGGCGAAACCCCGATCCTCTGCCGACTCCTCGGACGAGTAATAGCAGCGCACGCTGTGGGTGATGTATTCGGCAATCGCCTCGACGGCG
>JBOHSC010000116.1:0-4070 GCA_050733115.1 Gemmatimonadales bacterium | reverse complement strand
GCTCGCCGGCGTCTCGCGCGAGGCCGCACGGGCGACACGCATTCTCGGGCTCGGCGCCTGGCACTCCATCTCGATCGAGTCGGCCGACGGGCATCTTTATCTGACGACGCCGACGGCCGACACCGTGCTCCTCACTACGCGGGACCACAGCATGCCCGCGGCGCGGGTGGGGCTGCTCGCCGAACGGGCGGCGCGGGCGGCACGGGCGTGGCTCGAGGGAATGGCATGAGCGACCCGCGTGATCTTCTCGACAGGGTGACCCGGGTGCCGGGGGTGCGCGGCGCGCTGCTGGTCGCCGCGACCGACGGGCTCGTGGTGGCGGAGCAGCTCATGGACGGGGTCGACGGCCGGGCGGCGGCGGCGCTCGCGGGGAGTCTGGTGGGGCGGCTCGCGCGCACCGCCCAGCAGGCCGGGTTCCGGCGTCCGGCCTTCGTTCACCTCCGCGCGGAGGCCGGCTCGGTGCTCGCCGCTCCAGGAGACGACGACCTCGTACTCGTGGCCGTCGTCGGGCCCGAGGCAAACGTCGGCCTCGCCCGCCTCGAGATGATCGATGCGGCCGGCCGGCTGGGCTGATGCGCGCGCTCGAACCGTGGGTGGTAGACCCGCTTCAGACCTTCCTCGCCGAATCCTCGGCCAGGCTGACCCTGCTCATGACCTCGTCGGGGCAAGTGGTGGCCCAGCACGGCTTCAGCCGATCGCTCGACGTGATGACCGCTGCCGCCCTCGGCGCCGGCATCGTCGCTTCGACCGAGGAAATCGCCCGCCTGATGGGGATCTCCCGGTTCGAGGGCCTCGTGCATCACGGAGCGCGGCAGAGCTGCATGCTCGCCGCATTCCCAACGCCGCGCGGACGGTGGATCGGCCTTGTGGTGTTCGGGCCGGAAACGTCGGTGGGCATCGTGCAACTCTTCTTCGAACAGATGATCGAGCAGCTCGTGTCGGCCGCGCCGCGGGAGCAGGCTCCGCCCCCGATGCTCGCCGAGAACTTCGAGTCCGAGCTCAACGCCAGCCTCAAAGCCCTCTTCGGACGGTGACCTGATGTCTCTCGTCAACTTCACCGCGCGTGAGATCACCTGCAAGATCGTGTACTATGGCCCGGGACGGTCGGGGAAGACGACCAACCTGCAGTACATCTACGGGCGCGTGCCGGAGAGCCGCCGCGGGCGAATGGTGTCGCTCGCGACGCAGACGGACCGGACGCTCTTCTTCGACTTTCTCCCGCTCGAGCTCGGAACGATTTCCGGGTTCAGCACCAAGTTTCAGCTCTACACCGTGCCGGGGCAGAGCTACTACAACGCCACCCGGAAGCTCGTGCTCCAGGGGGCCGACGGCGTCGTGTTCGTCGCCGACAGCCAGGCGCGCCGCTTCGACGACAATCTCGAGAGCCTGCAGAATCTCCAGGACAACCTCCTCGCGCAGGGCGTGGACATCCGCATCCTGCCGGTGGTGTTCCAGTACAACAAGCAGGATCTGCCGCGGGACCTCATCCTCTCCCACGAGGAGATGGACGACGCCCTGAACTTTCGCGCGGTGCAGAGCTTCGGTGCCGACGCGCTCCACGGTGGCGGAGTGTTCGAGACGCTGCGCGGAGTCTCCGAGATGGTGCTGAAGCGGCTGGCCGCAGGGAGTCCGGCCGCGTGACCGTCACCCTGAATCCGCTCTACCGCTTCGAGACCTTCGTGGTGGGAGCCGCGAACCGGCTGGCCGTCACCGCCTCGAAGGCGGTGGCGGAGTCGCCGGGGACGGTGTACAACCCGCTCTTCATCTATGCCCGGCCGGGCCTCGGCAAGACCCACCTGCTGATGGGCATCGGCCACGCCGCGAGGGTGATCAATCCACGCCTCTCGGTCGAGTACCTCACACTCGACGAGTTCATCGAGGCCTTTCACGCCGCAATCGCCGCCGGCCACGGCGCCGCGTACCGCCAGCGCTTTCTCGACGTGGATCTGCTCCTGGTGGACGACGTCCAGTTCCTCACCCACCGCCGGGAAATGCAGGCGGAGCTGCTGCGCCTCACCGATGCCCTGCAGGCGGCCAACCGCCAGATCGTCCTGACCAGCGACCGCCCCCCCGCGGAAATCGAGGCGCTCGATGACCGGCTGATCCGCCGCTTCGCCGGCGGTTTGGTGATCGACGTTTCCGCCCCCGACTACGAGACGCGGGTCGCGATCCTTCGGCGGAAGGCGGAGGAGCGGCGGGCGTCGTTTGCCGCCGGAGTGCTCGACGCCGTGGCGGCGCTCGAGATCGACAACGTGCGCGAGCTCCTCGGCGCGCTGAACCGGCTCATCGCGTTCCAGTCGGTGAGCGATGCGCCGCTCACGCCCTCTCAGGCGAGGCAGCTCATCGGAGGCAGCGATGCGGGGGGAGTGGAGGAGCCGGCGACTCGCGACCGACGCCCCGCGATGGCCGGCCCCGAGCCCGCCCTCGACGAGTTCGGCGATTTCCTCTCGGAGATCACCGCGACGGTGACGCAGCAGGTGGACGCGTGGCGGACGAAAGTGGGCGCCGCGATTCTCCGTTGGGAGGGGGAGGGATTCCGTACCAGCCGGCTCGGGCAGCTTCTGGAGACGGAGATGGTGACCGATCCCGAGGCGGTCATCAGGGCCTTCGAGGCCGACATTGCGCGACTGCAGGAAATGCAGGCGGAGGCCGCCGAGCTGGCTCCGGAGCTGGCCGGATCGGCGGCATTCCGGGACCCGGGCGATCTCGCGGCGGCGGCGGCGGCGCTGCAGCGGGTGCGTGAGGGCACCCATCCGCCGCCGGCACCGTCCCCGCTCTGGACGATGGACGATCTGGTGGAATCGGGCGGCAACCGGATGGCGCTGGAGGCGGCGCGCTCGATCAGCGCCGTTCCCGGCGTCCGCTACAATCCGCTGGTAATCATCGGCGCCGCCGGCGTGGGGAAGACGCACCTCCTGCACGCCATCGGCAACCTGCTCGCCGAGCGAGGCGGGCCGGTGGCGTGCCTGAGCGCATCGGAGTTCACGAGTGAGCTCATCGAGGCGATCGACCGCGATGCCGTGCCCGCCTGGCGGGCCCGCTACCGCCGTTCTTCGGCCTTCCTCCTCGACGACGTCCACCTCGCCGCCGAGACCGACCGGACACAGGACGAGCTCTTCGTGCTCTTCAATCAGCTCGCCGAGTCGGGGCGGCAGATGGTGTTCACCTCCACGGTGCCCATCGCGTCGCTGGAGCGGCTCGAGGCGCGGCTCCGCACCAGGCTCGAGGGCGGCCTCGTGGTTGAGCTTCCCGCGCCCGACCCCGAGATCCGCGAGCAGGTGATCGCGCGCGACCTTGCCATCCGTCTGGGCGCGCCGGACCAGGCGCTCGCCACGTACCTGGCGTCGCGCCCCGCCGACTCGGTCCGCGCCACGCAGGGACTGGTGCAGCGGGTGCTCGCCACGGCCGAGGAGCGGCAGATCGCCCCCTCCGCGGCGCTCGCACGTGAGGTGCTCGAGGGGCTCACGCCGGTGGCGGCGGAGCCGGCGAAGCGCGCGCCCTCCCGCTCGAGCGGGATCGTCGCCCCCACCGCCGGCGGCGCCAGGAGCCGCGAGAAGATGATCTGGGAATGGCCCAACGTGGGCGACCGGATCGTCGAGGAGTGGCGCTGATGGCGATCAAGGGCAGTCTCAAGGAGGCCAGCCTCCCCGACGTCATACAGTTGCTTTTCCTCGGTCGGCGCACCGGATGCCTCGCGCTCGCGGACCGTCACAACTTCGGGACGATCCACTTCGACGAAGGGAACATCATCTACGCGGCGATCGTCAATCGTCGCGACCGGCTGGGCGATATCCTCGTCCGCAACGGGCGTATCTCCGCGGAAGCGCTCCAGGAGGCGGTCGACCGTCAGGAAGGCGACCGGGAGCACAAGCTCGGTGAGATCCTCGTCGAGCTCGGCGCGCTGAGCCGGCAGGAGCTCGAGAACTACATACGGATGCAGATCGAGGAAGCGGTGTACTACCTGTTCACCTGGACCTCCGGCACCTTCAACTTCGAAGCCGGTGTTGCGCCCGACCACGAGGACTTTCTCGTGCGTATCAATCCGGAGTTCCTCCTCCTCGAGGGGGCCC
>JBOHSC010000115.1:0-1717 GCA_050733115.1 Gemmatimonadales bacterium | reverse complement strand
CACCCGAGTAGTGGTGGATGGCGGCCGCCGCGCCGACCACGATGCCGATGGCCACGACCACCACGATCACTGCGCCGATGATCCGGCGGCGCCGCATGTTCTGCGGGCCATGCGGCGGCCGAGGAGGCTGGCGCGGGCCGAGCGCCGTCCGTGGCGGTGGCGGAGGCGGCGGTGCCGGTGGCTCGCGGCCGGATTCCGGCTCAGGCGGCGCGGAACGGGCCGCGGGCGCGGCGCCGATGCGCGGGTCCGGGCCCTCGGTCCCGCCCTTCTCGGAGCCCGACAGCATGCCCTTCACGCGATCGGCCAGCGCGCCCTGCTGCGCGCTCCGCTTTGCTCGGCCGTCCCGCCTCCGCGCTTCGCGCTCAGCGCGACGCCGGCGGCGCTCCTCCTCCGCCTGCTCCTCGGCGAATGGGTCGCTGTAGTCGTCCATCACTGGCCGGGGCCCTCCCCCGCTCCAGCGAGGTGGAGCAGGTAGGTGTCCAGCAGGTGCGCGGCCGCAAGCGCATCCGCAGGCGCGCTCGCCCCGGCACGGGCCGAGCTCTCGGCAAGTCGCGTTGTCAGTCGCTCGTCGTAGGTCTCCACGGGAACATCCAGGATCGCAGCGAGCTCATCCCTGAACGCCCGCGCGTCGGCCGCCTGCTTTCCCTCGGCCCCATCCAATGAGACCGGCAGACCGACGACAACAAGATCCGCGCCGTGCTCGGCCACCAGCTCCGCCACCTGCTGCGGGTCCGGAGGCTCGATCACTCCAAGCGGGCGCGCGATGGTACCAGTGGGGTCAGAAATCGCACAACCCGCACGTGCCGTTCCGTGGTCGATCGCCAGGACTCGCATCCGCTTCGACAGGTCAGGCGCCGAGCGCTCGCTCAATCGCCTCGCGGGCCGCTGAGAGCGCGTCCTCGAGCCGCTCCGGGTCGCGGCCACCGGCCTGCGCGACGTCGTCGCGGCCTCCGCCTCCGCCGCCCATGACCTCCGCGGCGGCCTTGACCACCTCCGCGGCCGAGAGGCCGCGCTCCACGGCACCGCGGGTGAAGCTCGCCACGAGCGCCACCCGTCGGTCATTTGCGCCGCCGAGCACCACTGCGCCATCGCCCAGCTTCGCCTTGACCCGGTCCGCGAGGTTCAACAGCGCCCGCTGGTCAACGCCGTCGCACTGCGCGGTCACGACCTTCACACCGCCAAGGTCGGCCGCGGTCGAAGCGAGCTCCGCAGCCTCCTCCCCGGCGCCGCGCTGCTGCGCCTCACTTGCCTGCTTCTCCAACTGCTTCAGGCGCTCGGCCGCGCGCTCGGCCGCGCGCAGCGGGTCCCGCGGGGAGCCCAGGATCGCGCCGGCCTCGGTCAGCGCGTCGCTCCGCTCGCGGAACCAGTCGATCGCTGCCGGCCCGGTGATCGCCTCCACCCGCCGCACGTTGGCGGCGCTCGAGCCCTCGGAGACGATCGTCAAGATCCCGATCTCGGCCGTGTTCGCGACGTGGGTGCCGCCGCAGAGCTCGCGCGACACGTCATCCACCTCGATCACGCGCACCCAATCGCCGTACTTCTCGCCGAACAGAGCCATAGCGCCGAGCTCCTCGGCCTCTGCCCGGCTCATCTGAAGGGCGCGAACGGGGCGGCTGGCCTTGATCCACTCGTTGACGCGATCCTCGACCTCCCGCAGCTCCCCGGGACTCAGCGCGGCGCCGTGGGTGAAGTCGAAGCGGAGCTTGTCCGGCCGCAC
>JBOHSC010000114.1:0-3102 GCA_050733115.1 Gemmatimonadales bacterium | reverse complement strand
CTCAAGCCGCACGTGCTGCGCTACTGGGAGAGCCAGTTCCGCTTTCTCAATCCGGCGAAGAACCGCTCCGGCAACCGGGTCTACAAGAGCCGCGAGGTCGAGCTGATCATGCTCGTGAAGCAGCTGCTCTACACGGAAAAGTTCACCATCGACGGCGCGCGGCAGCGGATCGACCAGTATCGCCGAACGGGTGAGCTCCGCGTCTCCGCGCGCAAGGCGTTCGAGGCCGAGCTGGCCGCCGAGGTCCGGGCCACCATCGAGGACGTCGTGAGCATCCTCGAGGGGCGTCCGATCGAACGGTCCGAATGAATATTCTGGTAACCAACGATGACGGCATTCTCGCACCCGGCCTCGCCCTCCTCGCCGACGTCTGTCGGGATGTGGGAAACGTCACGGTCGTGGCGCCTGACCGTGAGCAGAGCGGCACCTCGCACTCGCTCACGCTCCACCGGCCGCTCAGGCCGGCGCGGCGCCCCGACGGCGCCTGGCAGGTGGACGGGACTCCCACCGATTGCGTCATGCTCGCGATCCAGGCACTCATGCCCGAGCGCCCCGACTTCGTGTTTTCCGGGGTCAATCACGGCCCCAACATGGGGGAAGACGTGCTCTATTCGGGCACCGTCGCCGCCGCCATGGAAGCCGTGACCCTCGGCGTTCCCGGCATCGGGATCTCGTTCTCGGGGAACCAGCCGGAAACGATGGCCACCTACCGCGAGCTCCTCGTCTCTCTGGTTCGGCGGATCACCAGCCAGTCGGACTTTCCCGATCAGATGCTGCTGAACATCAACCTTCCGAAGGTCCCGGCGTCGGAGGTGCGCGGCATCATGGTCACCAAGCTTGGCAGCCGGTACTTCTCGGAATCGCTCACGCGCATGAAAGACCCGTGGGGGCGCGAGATCTTCTGGATCGGCGGCGGCACCATCACCTGGACCGGCACGGAGAACTCCGATCACCTCGCCGTGGCCGAGGGTTACCTCTCGATTACGCCGCTGCACATGGATCTGACCAACTACTCCCTCATCGAAACGGTCATGGGATGGTCGCTGGAGGGGTAGGCGAGGGCGACGGGTACGGCGGCTACCGCGAACAACTGGTCGAGACGCTCCAGCGGAAAGGCATCCGCGATCTCTCGGTACTGCGCGCGGTGCGGATGGTTCCGCGCCATCTCTTCGTGCCGGACAGCATCCGCCATCGCGCCTACGACGATGCGGCGCTTCCGATCGGCAGCGGGCAGACGATTTCCCAGCCGTACGTGCAGGCGCGCTATCTCGAGCTCATAGGCCTCACCGGGCGGGAGCGGGTCCTGGAGATTGGCGTCGGCTCCGGCTACCAGACGGCGCTGCTCGGCTTGCTATGCGACAGTGTGTTCGGCGTCGAGCGCATTCCCGCTCTCGCCCAGGGCGCGCGGACGAGCCTCGAAGCGGCGGGCATCCGCAATGCCACGGTGCTCGTCGGCGACGGGACCCTCGGCTGGCGGCCGTTCGCACCGTACGACGCGATCCTCGTCGCCGCCGCCTCGCCCGAAATCCCGGCGCCGCTCGTCGAGCAGCTCGGTCCCGAGGGTCGGATGGTCATTCCCCTCGGCGACCGCTCCGCCCAGGCGCTCACGCTGGTCCGCCGGGTCGGAAAGGATGTCGTGGTCAGCGCACTCGAGGACGTCCGATTCGTGCCCCTGCTCGGTGAGTTCGGTTTCTCTCCCTAACCCCACACGAGATGCTCAACGAATTCTTTCACTGGCTGGCAGCCACAGTCCTCGCTCTTGGCTACCCCGGCATCGTGCTCCTCATGGCCGTCGAATCCTCGGTGCTCCCGCTGCCCAGCGAGCTGGTGATGCCACCGGCGGGGTACCTGGCCGCCAAGGGCCAGATGAATCCGTGGCTGGCGGTGGCGGCGGGAATGGCCGGCAGCGTGCTCGGGGCCCTCGTCAACTACGCCCTCGCGGTATTCGTCGGCGAGCCGGTGCTGCGGCGCTACGGCAAGTTCGTGCTCATTTCCGAGCGCTCACTCGATCGCACCGAGGCGTTCTTCCGCCGGCACGGAGAGATCAGCACATTCGTCGGCCGGCTGCTGCCGGTGATTCGCCATCTCATCTCCATTCCCGCCGGCATCAGCCGAATGGCGCTCGGACGGTTCGTCGTCTTCACCGCGCTCGGCGCCGGAATCTGGTGCGCAATCCTGACCTATCTCGGGTGGCTCATCGGCCGCCACGGCGAGCAGGTGGATGCGGCCATAGGGCCGTACGTCCACCACACCCTCTTTACCTACATTCTGCCGGCCACGATCGTCCTGGTCGCAGGGTACGTCCTCTGGCGGCGACGTCAGCAGGCATCGTGATCATGAGCAGCGCGCGCTTCCTTGTCCGCGGACAGGTACAGGGTGTAGGGTTTCGCTGGTTCGTCTCCCGCCAGGCGCGAAGACTCGGGATCGGCGGCTACGCACGCAACCTGCCTGACGGAAGCGTGGAAGTGATGGCGCGCGCCGACGATCCGGCCGCACTGAGCCGGCTGGAAGAGCTGTTGCGAAACGGCCCCGACAACGCGGTTGTCGACTCGCTGGACCGCGAGGACCGTCCCGACGACGAACATGTGACACTGAGGAGCTTCGACATCCGATGACGACCCTGACGCCACTGGCCCGCCACATCCTCGGCACCCTGCGGCCAATCCCCGACTACCCGAAGCCGGGGATCGTGTTCCAGGACATCACGCCGGTGCTGGCCGACGGGAAACTGTTCCGGGCCCTGGTGGCCGCCATGGCGGATCCCTTCAGGGAGCTCGGAGTCACTCACGTCATGGGAATCGAGGCCCGGGGATTCATCCTGGGCGGAGCGGTCGCGGTGAGCCTGGGTGCCGGATTCGTTCCGGCGCGCAAGCCCGGAAAGCTGCCGTGGGAGCGGGTCCGCGAGTCGTACGATCTCGAGTACGGCACCGACGCCCTCGAGTGCCACCGGGACGGCGTCGACAGCCAGGCCCGGGTCCTGGTCGTGGACGATGTGCTGGCCACCGGAGGCACCGCGCGCGCGGCGGCGCAGCTCGCCCGGGGGCTCGGGGCCCAACTGGTGGGGTGGAGCTTTTTTTTGTTAATCTGTTGTCTGGGAGGTGG
>JBOHSC010000113.1:0-1940 GCA_050733115.1 Gemmatimonadales bacterium | reverse complement strand
GCCTTGACCCGACGGCCCTCCATCTCGGTCACCTCGAGGACGTGCGGGCCCACGGTCACCCGGTCACCCGCGCGGGGCAGGCGGCCGAGCTGGCCGAAGACGTAGCCTCCGACCGTGGTGTAGTCGGTGTCGTCGATGGAGGCATCGAACTCGGTGTTGAACTCCGTGATGGGCATGGCGCCGTCGAGGCGGGTGGCACCGTCGCCCTGGGCCGACTTGTCCTGCGGGTCGTGCTCGTCGTAGATGGGGCCGACGATCTCCTCGAGGAGATCCTCCATCGTCACCAGCCCGGCGGTGCCGCCGTACTCGTCGAGCACCACCGCCAGGTGGGTCTTGAGCCGCTTCATGTCGGCCAGCACATCTTCGACCTCTCTGGTGCCCGGAACGAACAGCGGAGGCCGCATGATCGAGCCCACCTTGTGACCGGGCTGGGCCCGGAGAGCGGTGAGCACGTCCTTCGCGTGGACCACGCCGACGATCTCGTCGAGACTCTCGACGTAGACCGGGTATCGTGACCGTCGGGCCACCGCGACCTCGTCGGCCGCCTGCTCCACGGTCAGCGCGGCGTCGAGCGCGATCATCTGCGTGCGCGGAGTCATGACCTCTTGGGCCGTCTTCTCGCTGAACTCGAAGACGCCCTCGAGCAGGCGGGCGTCCTGCTTGAGCAGGCTCCCGCCCTCTTCGCTCTGCTCCACCAGGATCCGGATTTCCTCGGGAGAGTGCAGCCGCTCGTGCTCTCCCGGACGGCTGATGTTCATGAGCCTGAGAAGCCAGTTGGCCGTCCCGTTGAGGAGGGCGATGGGCCACGCCATGACGAACGCGAACCCCATGAGCGGCGCGGCCACCCAACCGCTCACCACCTCGGGGTAGAGCAGCGCCAGCGCCTTCGGCACCAGCTCGCCGAGGATGATGTGGAGGACCGTGATGATGATGAACGCGATGGCCGAGGCCACGCCATGGGTGGCAATCGTCGCGAACGGCGCCGGCAGCCAGCTGAATCCGTTGCCGATCAGGCCGGCGAGAGCGGGCTCCCCGATCCAGCCGAGTCCGAGGGAGGCGAGGGTGATGCCGAGCTGGGTAGCGGAGATGTAGCGGTCGAGCGATTGAACCGCCCGGCGCGCCAGCCTAGCTTTGGCATCCCCGGCGCGGGCCATCTCGTCGAGGCGCGTGCGACGCGCTCCGACGAGGGCAAACTCGGCGGCGACGAAGAAGGCGTTGGCGAGCACGAGGACGACGACCGCGGCCAGGCCGACGATGATTGGGGGCGACTCTGCCGTTTGCATACGATATAAGTCTAATACGGGAAAGGTGTTACCGCGAGGTTTCGGGGTGATCCGCCGGCTGACCGCGCCCCCCTTCGAGGCCCTCGATCCTCTCTTCGCTCGCCGCAGCGGTGCAGACCCCGCCACCAGCGGGGCGGTGAGCCACATCCTTGATGAGGTGCGCCGCCGGGGCGATGCGGCGGTGCGCGAGTACACTCTCGCCTTCGACGGCGTCGACCTCGAGCCGGCCGCCTGGTCGCTCGATTCAGGGCTGTGGCAGGCGGCGCTCCAGCGGATCGATCCCGGGCTTCGCGCCGCACTGGGCCGCGCCGTGGACCGGGTCCGGGCCTACCACGATCACCAGCGGGAACCGGGGTTCCATCTCACACAGTCCGATGGCAGCCTCATCGGCATGAAGGTCACGCCGCTCGACCGGGTCGGTCTCTATGTGCCCGGCGGGAAGGCGTCGTATCCATCATCGGTGATCATGAATGCCGTGCCGGCGCTGGTGGCGGGGGTGCAGGAGATCATCGCGGTGGTCCCCCCGGCGGGGGTGACCGACGCCGTCCTCGCGGCATGCGCACTCTCGGGGATCACGCGGATTTTCCGGGTGGGCGGCGCGCAGGCAGTGGCCGCACTGGCCTACGGTACGGCGACGATCCCGCGAGTGGACAAGAT
>JBOHSC010000112.1:0-1861 GCA_050733115.1 Gemmatimonadales bacterium | reverse complement strand
GACCAGCTTCGAGCCGCAAGGGCTGGAGCGCCGAGGGACCAGCTACCGGTCGCCGGGTTACGATCAGGCGGCGCGCCATCTCGACATCGACGTTTCGACGGCGGGAGGGGCGGTGAGAACGCAGTGGAGCGGAGAAAAGTGAAAAGAGAAGGGAGAAGGAGGTACGGAACCCCTTCTCCTTTCACGCTTTTCGCTTCACCTTAGGTCATGTCCCCGCTCGAGACTCTGGGGTTCGCCCTCGGCACTTCATTCGCCTCGGGGCTCAACCTCTACGCCACCGTTGCCGCCGCCGGGCTGTTCGAGCGCTTCGGAGTGGTGCATCTCCCCGGCCAGCTCCACATCCTCGCCAATCCCCTCGTCATCGGCCTCGCCCTCGTCCTGTTCATCATCGAGTTCGTGGCCGACAAGGTCCCCTACGTCGACAGCGTCTGGGACGCGGTTCACACCTTCATCCGGCCTCCCGCCGCGGCTTTTCTCTCGTACAGCGCCTTCGCCAGCGGAGTGCCGGAGGAATGGCGTGTGGGCGCGGCGCTTCTCGCGGGCAGCGTGGCCCTCACCTCGCACAGTGCCAAGGCCACGACGCGCGCCGCGGCCAACGTGAGCCCCGAGCCGATCAGCAACTGGACGCTGAGCCTCGTCGAAGACTCGGTCGCGGTATTCCTGTCCTGGATGGCGTCGGCGCATCCGATCGTCACTGCCGGAATCGTGGTGGTGCTGGTGATTCTCGCGGTGCTGCTGATCCAGAAACTCTTTCGCTTCTTCAAGCAGGTGATGGGACGCCTTTCCGGAAAGCCGTCAGCCGAGCCGGGCCCGAATCCTCCCACCCACGCCTAGACCCAACCGCCGCGCGGCTGAGCCGTCGCGCACGGCAATCTCGATCTCGCCCCCTGAGCCAACGTAGGCCAGCAACCCCCCGGTCGGCACGTCGCCGAAGGTCCGGCGCAGCGGCCCGAGCTCGAGCCCTTCCACTTCGATGGACGCATACGGCGGCACCATCTCCCTCGAAAGATTGGTGACGAGGGTGCCGAAGCGGTCCACGTACAGGATCTCACCCACGATCGACTTGCCCTCATAGCGCGGCTCGGTGTACGCCAGGCGACTGGGCAGCCCAACGAGCGGCTCGCCGAGGGAGGCGAGGGGGATGCCGTTTGCGAGCGCCGCAGCGGCAGGGCCGAAGAGATCGCGTCCGTGGAAGGTGGGTGAGGCGTCGCCGGGAGTGGGAAGAGTGACGATCTCCACTTCGGCATCGCGGAGCACGGGCGTGAAGATGCCGTTGTCCGGGCCGACGAAGGCGTGGCCCTGCGCCCTGAGCGCCACGGCTCGGCGATCGGTACCCACGCCCGGATCGACGACGACCAGATGAATGGTGCCGGCGGGAAAGCGGTGCCAGGAGCGAGCGAGCAGGTAGGCGCAGGAGCGGACGTCGCCCGGAGAGACTGCGTGGGTGATGTCCACCAGTGTCACACCGGGCGCGAGAGTGAGAATGACCCCCTTCACCTCCGCGACGTACGAATCGGCGGTGCCGAAATCGGTCAGCAGAGTGACGAGGGCCATCGGCGTCCCGGCGGGACTACCCCCTGAGAATGGGGAGCGGCACGCCCGGCCGGGCGGCCTTGTGCAGCAGCTCTTCGGTGATGGCGCGGAGGCTGACGGCGGCCGCACTCCCGGGCTCGGCCACGAGTATCGGCGTCCCCGCGTCGGCCAGCTCCGCCAGGCGGGGCTGCAACGGGATAGTGCCCAGCAACGGCGCTCCGATTTCGGCGGAAAGCCGGGCACCACCGCCCGACGAGAACAGCTCGAACCGGCGGCCGCTGTCGGGATCGGTGAAGGCGCTCATGTTCTCCACCACGCCGAGCACGGG
>JBOHSC010000111.1:0-2766 GCA_050733115.1 Gemmatimonadales bacterium | reverse complement strand
CCTCGACCGTCTCGACGCGAGGTTCGGCGGCTCGACGGCGCTCGGTGGTCAGTGCTTCATCTCGGCAAGCCTCGGCCCGGGCGGAGAAATTCTCCATCTGAACGACAGGCACGCGCTCTCCTTCGGGGAGCGTGCCGGCGGGGTGTCCGCGCGGGTCCGCACCATCGCGGCGGCGATGGAGGGAGCCCGGTTCGACGCGCGAGTGAGCGAGGGGATTCTGCAGGAGATGTGGGAGAAGTGGATGTTCATCGCGGCCGCCGCCGGCATCACCTGCCTGATGCGCGCGCCGATCGGCGACATCGTGGCTGCGGGGGGCGCCGGTCTGGCGCTGGAGCTATTCGACGAATGCGCGGCCATCGGGGCCGCGTCCGGACATGAGCCGAGCGCCGACTTCAGGGAACGCACCCGCGGCATGCTGTCCGAGAAGGACTCCACGATGGCCGCGTCGATGCTGCGCGACATCGAGCGCTCCGCACGCACCGAGGCCGATCACATCCTCGGCGATCTTCTTCGGCGGCGCAGCAGCGCCCTGGGAGACCAGCGGTCGCTGCTTCAGGTCGCGTTCACCCACCTCGAGGCCTACGAGGCCCGCCGGATTCGCGAGGCGGCCGGGACGTGAAGCCCGCGCTCTAGAACTTCACCTGCGCCTGGGTGATGAGCTGACCTCGGCGCACACCTGGTACGCCGATCTTCCGAGAGACGTAGTTGGTGAGCAGCCGGATCTTGCCCCCGCTGAACTCCACGTTCACGCCCGCCGTCGTGGCGCGGTTCCTGACCGCGTCGGTGATGGCCGAGCGCCGGAAGTCCTCCTGCTTCACCACCACCTGAACCCACGGAACGATCTTGTACGCCGCCTGGCCGTACCACCCCTTGTCGTCGAGGCCGCCGGCGTCGCGGTGCTGCCCGATGTACTCGCCCTTGAGCGAGGCGCCCATGTACTCGAGGCTGGCGTCGAAGCCGTAGCGAGTGCTGTCCGATTGGTACAACGCCGCGTTGGCTCCCACGACCAGATAGGGAGCCGGCTTCACCGTGACCCGACCCACCCAGAGGAGAGATGAGTCGGCATTGGCCGAGACGTTCTGCCCCTCGCCGTTGAAGACACCGAGGGCGAGGGTGGCGATCCCCTTCACGTCGTAGTCGGCCATGATGCCGATGTCGCGCTTGGGGGCGATCGAGTCCACCACGGTGGAGCGATCGGCGGTTTCGACGTCGGCGATCGAGGTGAGGTACTCCCGAGTGAAAGGCGTCTTGAACTGTCCGGCCTGGATTCCGAATGCGCCGGGCTTGTAGCGGATGTACCCGTCGGTGAGGGAGACGCTCGCCTGTCCGGTGCCGACCGAGCCGGTGCGGAACTCGCCCTGAATCCGGAAGGTGACGTTCCTGCTCGCGTTGCCGGTGGCGGTGAGGCGGGCCCGATTGAGGGTGCCGGTGAGCCCGACGCCGTCGCGATAGGTCCCCCGCGCCTGGAGGTACCCGCCCAGCTTGACCCCGGGCGAGTCGGGCGCCTGGGCTCGTGCCGTGGAGCCGAGCCAGAGAAGCGCGGCGGCGAGCACCCGGCCGGGGCGGGCGAGATGGGGCATGAGGTCCTCTGGGGCTTGTTTTCAGGGTTAATTGAAGATACTTAGACGATAGGATATCTCCCATTAGCGGCATATTCAAGGATATTAAGATACGTAAGGGACTACTCAATGAGCCCACAAGCATGAAGTCCACCCGATTTCTCGTTTCCCTGGTGGCCCTCGCCACGCTGGTCGCCGGCGCCGAGGCCCAGCAGGCGCCCGCCGCCACCGGTACGCTGACGGTGTATGCCGCCGCCTCGCTCATCGACGCGTTCAAGGACCTCGGCGGCATGGTGGAGCAGGCGCACCCCGGCACCCAGGTCCAGTTCAACTTTGCCGGCTCCCAGCAGCTCGCGCTTCAGCTCGATCAGGGCGCTCCCGCCGACGTCTTCGCCTCCGCCGACCAGCGGTGGATGGACCACGCGCGTGAGCACGACATGATCGCCGGTGAGCCGACGGTCTTTGGGCGGAACCGGCTCATCGTCATCGTGCCGAAGACCAATCCGGCGCGGATCAAGCGGCTCCAGGACCTCACCCGCCGAGGGCTCAAGGTGGTGGTGGGCGCGGAGGCGGTGCCGGTGGGGAAATACAGCCGGGATGCGCTCAGGAATCTCGACGCAGCGCCGGGATTTCCGCCCGAGTACTCGAAGCGGGTGCTGGCGAACGTGGTGTCGCAGGAGGACAACGTGAAGGGTGTCGTGGCCAAGGTGCAGCTGGGCGAGGCCGACGCCGGGGTCGTCTACCTCTCCGACGTGACGCCGAACGTGAAGAGATACGTGACGACGATCGACATTCCCGATCAATACAACGTGGTGGCCAGCTACCCGATCGCGATAATCAAGGCCTCGAAGAATGCGGAAGGCGCGCAGGCATTCGTGGATTTCGTGCTCAGCGCCGTGGGCCAGCGGGTGCTGCAGAAGCACGGGCTGCTGCCTCCGTGATGGCGAAAGTGTGAGCCATCTCACTCATCGCCCTCGGACGGGGCACTACCTTGAGTTCTGTCACGAATCTGTCACGGACTCGAGCCAGGTTTCCCCTACGAGGCCCCGCATGTACATCGATCCCACAGCCGGCAGCATGGTGCTGCAGCTCCTGGCCGCTGGAGTGCTCTCCGCGGCAGCCATGTTCTCCCGGGTGCGTAAAGGGGCCAAGTCCTTTCTCAAGGGGCTCCTGCCCGGCCACAACCGGTGGACTCACAAGCTGTAGA
>JBOHSC010000110.1:0-4879 GCA_050733115.1 Gemmatimonadales bacterium | reverse complement strand
GGGGAGGACGGACCCACCTCGTGAGCCCGATAATGGCGGTGGCCGCGGCGGTAGAGGGGCGGCTGGTGGACGTGCGCGGCTATATGCGGGAGTGAAGCGACGCCATGCGCCGCTGATCACGGATTATACAGACAATTACTCACGCGAGTCAATATCGGTAAATATGTTAATAACAATGAGTTATAGTATTCAGTTAATGTAATGTATCACATGAAGTCGCCGTCGTTTGCTCATAACTATTCGGGGCCGTATGCAGCCGTTCAAAGTGCACACCGGACGCGTCGCCGCGCTGCCGCGAGCCAACGTCGACACCGATCAGATCATCCCCAAGCAATTCCTGAAGCGCATCGAGCGGACCGGCTTCGGTCCCAGCCTTTTCTTCGATTGGCGCTACCTCGCCGACGGCTCTCCCAACCCTGACTTCGAGCTCAACCGGCCCGCTGCCGCCGGCGCCAGCATTCTCGTGGCGGGATCGAATTTCGGGTGTGGATCGTCCCGCGAGCACGCGCCATGGGCGCTCTCGGAGTACGGATTCCGAAGCGTCATCGCGCCCTCGTTCGCCGACATCTTCTTCGGCAACTGCTGCCAGAACGGGATGCTACCGGTGACCCTCCCGGAGCCCAGGGTGGACCTGCTTCTGCGGAAGGGAGCGGCCGGGCCGTACGAGGTGACCGTCGATCTTGAGCAGCGCCGGGTGTACGACGCCGGTGGCTTCGACGAGCCTTTCACCATCGACGCCTATCGGCGCGACATGCTGCTCGAGGGACTCGACGAGATCGGGAAGACGCTGCTCCAGTCCGACCGCATTGCGGCGTACGAGCGGCGCCGGAGGGCTTCGTGAAGCGATTCACCGTGGCGGTACTGCCGGGCGATGGCATCGGCCCCGAGGTGACGGAGGAGGCGCTGCGGGTGCTCCGCGCCGCCGCCGATCTCTTCGGCTACGGGGTGGACACCGCCGAATATCCGATCGGCGCCGCAGGTGTGGCCGAGTCAGGAGATTCCCTTCCCCAGCGCACCCGGGACGCCGTAATCGACGCAGATGCCGTTCTGCTGGGCGCGGTCGGTCACCCGTCACTGGCAGCCGCCGAGGGCAAGAGAAGGCCCGAGGCGGGGCTCCTGGCGCTTCGAAAACTCCTGAAGGCCTACGCCAACCTGCGGCCGGTGACGGTACACCCGGCCCTCCGCCACGCCTCGCCGCTCCGCCCCGACCGGCTGGAGGGGGTGGATCTCCTCATCGTCCGTGAGCTGCTGGGGGGACTCTACTACGGGGAGCCGAGAGGCCTGGGCCCGACGGAAGCCTTCAACACGATGCGGTACACCGTGCCCGAGATCGAGCGTGTGGCCCGGGTCGCCTTCGAAGCCGCCAGGACCCGCCGGCGCCACGTGACGTCGGTGGACAAGGCGAACGTTCTCGAGGTCTCACAACTCTGGCGGGAGACGGTCACCCGCATCGGCGCCGGGTACGCCGATGTCATCCTCGAGCACCTCTACGTGGACTTTGCCGCCATGCGGCTCGTGGCCAATCCGGCGGCCATCGACGTTCTCCTCACCGAAAACCTCTTCGGCGATATCCTGAGCGATGAAGGCGCGGTGCTCTCCGGTTCGCTCGGACTCCTTCCCTCCGGCTCGATCGGCGACGGCCCCGGCCTCTTCGAGCCGGTGCACGGCTCGGCGCCCGACATCGCCGGGAAGGGCATCGCCAATCCTCTCGGCGCCATCGCGTCGGCCGCGATGCTGCTGCGGCACGGACTCGGCCTCCCCGAGGCCGCGTCGGCCGTTGAGCAGGCGGTGGCTGCGGTGCTCGGCGCCGGAGCCCGGACGCCCGACATCGCGCGTCCCGGCGAGGCTACGATGGGAACCAGGGAGATGGGCGAGAAGGTCGCCCGGCTGGTGCTCTCGGGCGGAGTGGTGTCGCCGGTGACGTGAGGCCGTTGGCCTACGCCGCAGTCTTCTCGGCCGCCGTTCCCCACCACCAGAACCAGAACGAGCTCCAGGTGACGCCCAGCAGAAGTCCCCCTACCGCGTCGCTGGGATAGTGCACTCCGATGTACACCCTCGAAAAGGCGATGACCAGGGAGAGGAGCCCGGCCGCGGCGACGAGTGCCCATCGCCGGGCCGCCGAAGGCCACGGCGCGCTCCAGAGCACCGCCGCCAGCCCGAAGACGATCGGCGCGAGGGTGCTGTGGCCGGAGGGATAGGAGTACCACCCCGCGCCCTGATAGAGGTGGGAGATCACGTGCGGGCGGGCCCGGCCTATGGCGAGCTTGGCGATCGCGTAGAGGGCCCAGCCGCTCAGCGCGATGATCGTGTAGGCCTGGGCATCGGCCTTTCGCCTTCGGAGCCAGAGGAGATAGGCGAAGAGGAGTGCCGCCGGAATCGCGACACCCCCGCCTCCAATGGTGCTCGCCACGTACATCAGTGGAGAGAGCCAGGACCGCCGCTCGGCGCCGAGGCTGAGCAGGACGCTGGTGTCGAGAGGGAGGATGCGGCCGGTGGCAACCAGCGCGGAGAGGGCGGTGCAGAGAGCGAACGAGACGGCGGCCACGACGCCCGAGGCGGCGCTACCGCGCGCCCGCCTCCGTACCTGATCGGCCGGTGGGTTAGAGATCGGTGACCGCGCCCAGGCTCGCGCTCGAGACGAGCCGGGCGTATTTGTGCAGGACGCCGGCGGTATAGCGCGGAGCCGGAGGCTTCCACCCTTCGCGCCGGCGGGCCAGCTCGTCTTTGCAGACATCCACCTCGAGCGCCCGGCGGTCGGTATCGATGGTGATCAGGTCGCCTTCCTCGATGAGCGCGATCGCTCCGCCCGCGGCCGCCTCGGGCGCCACATGCCCCACAACAAGGCCGTAGGTGCCGCCGGAAAAGCGGCCGTCGGTGATGAGCGCGACCGAGTCGCCGAGTCCCGCGCCGATGATGGCCGACGTGGGCGCGAGCATCTCCCGCATTCCCGGCCCGCCGCGGGGCCCCTCGTACCGGATGACCAGCACGTCTCCCGGACGGATGCGGCCGTCGAGAATCGCGGCGAGGCACTCCTCTTCCGAGTCGAAGATGCGCGCAGGGCCGGTGATCCGCGGCGACGTGACGCCGGTGATCTTGGCGACGGCACCCTCGGGGGCGAGGTTGCCGCGCAGCACCGTCAGATGGCCCTGCGGGTATATCGGCTTGCTCCATGGGCGGATCACATCCTGGTCGGCGCGCGGCTGGGCCGGGATGGTGCGCAGGGTCTCGGCGATGGTCTGCCCGGTGATGGTGAGCGCCCCGCCATGCAGGAGGCCGTGCTCGAGGAGCATCTTCATCACCTGGGGAACGCCACCGGCGTGATGCAGGTCGGTGGCCACGTAGCGGCCGGAGGGCTTGAGGTCGCAGAGGACGGGAACCCGCGCCCTGATCGTCTCGAAGTCGTCGAGGGCGAGCGGGACCCCCGCGGCATGAGCGATGGCGAGCAGGTGCAGCACCGCATTGGTGGAACCCCCCAGCGCCATGACCACGCTGATGCCGTTCTCGAACGCCTCGCGCGTGAGGATGTGCCGGGGCCGGATATCGCGCCGCACCGCCTCGACCAGCACCTCACCCGACCGCGCCGCGCTCTCCGCCTTCTCGTCGTCCTCCGCCGCCATCGTCGAAGAGTACGGGAGGCTCATCCCCATGGCCTCGAACACCGACGACATCGTGTTGGCGGTGAACATCCCGCCGCACGAGCCCTTGCCGGGGCAGGCGTTCCGCTCCACCGCGAGGAGCTCGCGGTCGTCGATCTTGCCGGCGCTGTGCTGCCCCACCGCCTCGAAGGCGCTCACCACCGTGAGGTCGCGGCCGTCGAGGTGGCCCGGCTTGATGGTGCCGCCGTAGACGAAGATCCCCGGGATGTTCATCCGCGCCATGGCGATCATGGCGCCCGGCATGTTCTTGTCGCAGCCGCCCACGGCGACGACGCCGTCCATACTCTCCGCACCGCAGGCGGTCTCGATCGAGTCGGCGATGACCTCGCGGGAGACGAGGGAATACTTCATCCCCTCGGTGCCCATGGAGATCCCGTCGCTCACGGTGATGGTGCCGAAGGTCTGGGGCATGGCGCCCGCCGACCGCACCGCCGCCTCCGCGCGCTGCGCCAGCACATCGAGGCCGGCGTTGCAGGGCGTGATGGTGCTGTAGCCGTTGGCGATGCCGATGATCGGCTTGTTGAAGTCTCCGTCGCCGAAGCCGACGGCGCGGAGCATGGCGCGGTTGGGGGCGCGCTGGACGCCCTGGGTGATGGTCGAGGAGCGGAGCATGGAGGGAAACTACGGGGAACGGGGAACGGGGAACAGGGAAGAGGGACGAGTGGTCGGTTCCCGGTTCCCCGTTCCCCGTTGTTTACGTGTCGTAGTACAGGAAAAACTCGTACGGATGCGGCCGCAGGCTCACCGGCGCGATGTCCTTGGTACGCTTCATCGTGATCCAGGTCTCGATCACATCCGAGGTGAACACATCACCCGCGAGCAGGAACTCGTGGTCCTTCTCGATGGCGTCGATCGCCTCGGAGAGGCTGCCGGGAACTTGCTTGATCAGCTTCTTGCGCTCGTCGTGGATCTCGTACAGATCCTCGTCGATGGGCTTGGGCGGCTCCAGCTTTCGCTTGATCCCGTCGAGGCCCGCCATCAGCATGGCGGCAAAGGCGAGATAGGGGTTGGCACTGGGGTCGGGGGCGCGGAACTCCACCCGCTTGGCCTTCGGGCTTGTGGAGTACATCGGGATGCGACATATGGCGGAGCGGTTCCGGGCGGAATACATCAGGTTGACCGGGGCCTCGAAGCCGGGCACCAGCCGCCGGTAGCTGTTGGTGGTGGGAGCGCAGAGGCCCAGCAGAGCTGGCGCGTGAGCGATCAGCCCGCCGATATAGTGC
>JBOHSC010000109.1:0-3767 GCA_050733115.1 Gemmatimonadales bacterium | reverse complement strand
CTCTGGATCAGGAGAGTCCTGGTTCGAGCCCAGGAGGGGCAATGCCCGGGGAGAAATCCCCGGGCATTTATTTTGGGGCTCGCCGCTGTTTCGCTGCCGGTTCTCAGACGATGGTGATCAATTTCCTGCTCACGAGCTTGGTCGGGCAGTTCATCACCCGGAGCACCGTCGCCTCGTCCGCCAGTTGATAGCAGCTGCGAAACGTGGTGGCATCCCCCCAACCTCCGGCGCTCATGACATCGGCCTCGGGTTCATGCTTGCGCTCAGTGGCCCATTTGCGCCGGTACGCGTGCCAGAGCGAGCCATCCAGTTTGGGCAAACCAGCCCCATTCGCCGGCCATGGACGGAATCTCGGTTTCCGCCTCCAACGGGTTGGGCTTCGTGCGGGAGCGCCTGGCGCTGGTGGCAAGACGCTTTTCCTCGTCTCGTTCGGATTCTACCTCTTCCTCCTCGCCAGCATGGTGCGAGAGGGCGAGCCTTCCTCCGGTCCCGGCGTCGAGCAGAGCCGCGAACACAGTCGCCGCGGCCTACTGCGCGGCCTTTTCCAGTACCAGCTCCAGCGCCTTCTCCGACTCCGCAACCGGTTGTGAACACGCCCTTCGGCGAGCGTCCCAGAGCCGTTCGGCGAGATCCAGGTTCTCCTCGACTGCATCGTGGAACCGCAGCACCGAGCCCCGCCGAGCGAGCGCCGTTCGCGCGCTATCGGTGAGGCCTTGGCGCGGTTGGAGTGACGGGGAGCCGACGCAGTTGTCCATCGCGCCCAAAGTGAGCCGGAGGAGATTCAGGCTCCGATGATACTGATCGTCCGTCCTGAGCGCTCGCTGCGTCGGGTCGAGCGCCAGTACCTGATTGCAGAGCGCCAGCCGTGCCGCGATATCCTGGTTTCCCGGCATAAGGCTGAGTGCCGCGACGAAGTTCGTCCGCGCCGCCCGGTAGTTGGCCCGCTGGAATTCCGCCTCGCCGAGGCCGGCGTAGGCCTCCGCGTCGTCGCGGTCGTGGCGAAGGACGTCCCGGAAGATCTCGATGGCTCGAATCGGCGATCCGGCGGCGATGAAGAGCCGCGCAATCCGCTCCCGGGTTCGGACATCTCCTGGCGCCTCATCCTGGAGCGGCAACAGCTCGGCCAGGAGCTCTTGCCGGGACCTCTCCCGGGCGAGAAGGTCCACCAACTCGAACCGTGCCTGGACTCGATCTCCCAGGCGGTCGTCCTCCCATCGTCCAAAGATGGCCCGATGATAGAAGGCGATCGCCTGCGGGAGCTTCCCCTCTCTTACCAGCGTCCGCGCCATGATGAGGCTGGCTCCGGCGTCCGTCGGCTCCCGTTGCAACCGGTCAGCGGCCACCGCCTCGGCATCCGGGACCTTCCCTGCCCGCAACAGCGCCGCCGCCAGCGCGCGCTGGTACGCCGGATTTCCGCGCTCCATTGAGAGTGCCGAACGCAGCCGGTCGATGGCCTCGACGTTCCGGTTGTGATCCGCCAGACTCAGGCCCTCCTGAAACAGCTGGCGCGCCTGGGACAGGGTCTCCGCCCGCTCTTTCCCGGCCAGGAGGGTGTCGATCGCGAAGAGGGCCGAAATCGCGGCGAAGATCAAGGCGAAAGTTCCCACGAAAGATCCCGCCGTGGGGGCCGCCGACCTGTGTGTCTGCCGGGCATCACTCACCGGAGGGCGCGATTCGGGAGTTTTCTGCGACACCGTAGGCCTTCAGCACGTCCTGTAGAGTGACGAGGCCGAGCAGGTGACGAATGTTTGCCCGGCTCACTACGGGGAGCACGTTGTAGCGCATGGCTCCCATTCGCTCCAGGGCCACGGTGAGACTGTGATCGGGGTGGACATGGGGCAGGGCGGCCGAATCGGGCCGGTGCGGCGAGGGACCCTCTCGGAGGAGTGCCACGACCTTCTGGTCGGCGCGGCCCTCGGACATCGCCCGTTCCAGCTCGATCCGCTGGATCATGCCGCGCAGCCCTTCGTCGTCCGCTACCGGCCAGGCATCCAGGGCGCTAGACCCAGTTCGACCCAGGGCGTCGGCGATAGTCGACTCCGCCGAGAGCGTCTCGCCTGCAGCCGGCCGCATCGCGGTGGTGACGCGGAGCTGGGCGCCTTGCGCCCGGTGCTCCCCTGTCGGCAGGTGGACGCCGTCCTGGCGTGCCAGCGCCTCGTAGATGGGTTGCCGCTGGAAATGGTGGGAGATGAAAAAAGCAATGAGATTGGAAATCATCAGCGGAACGATGATCGTGTAGTCCCGGGTCAGCTCGAAGATCATGATGACCGAGGTGAGCGGCGTCCGCACGATGCCCGCGAACGCCGTTCCCATCCCCACCAATGCGTAGGCGCCCGGACCAGCCGTGTAGTTTGGCAACAGCAGATGCGCGACGCTCCCCACCGACGCACCTATCATCGCTCCGATGAACAGGCTGGGTCCGAAGATGCCACCGGCGTTGCCTGAGGCATAGCAAACCGCCGTGGCGATGATCTTGAGCACCGCCAGAATCACGACCACCTTCAGCACCATGTCACCGGCAAGGGCCTTCTCGACTTCGGAGTATCCCACCCCCAGCACCTGGGGGTGGAAGTAGCCCATCAGTCCAACGGTCAACCCCCCCGCCACTGGCTGGAACCAGGTGGTCCAAGTCGGCAGGTCCAGAAATCGTTGCCGCAGGGCCAGCAGCAGCTTCACGAACCAGACCGAGCCCAGGCCACCAACGACCCCCAGCACGGCATAGACTGCAAATTCCACCGGATTGACCAAGTGGTAGCCGGTGACGTGAAACAGCGGCTCGTCGCCGAGCACGAGGTGGAGGACCATCCAGGAAGTGGCGGAGCTGAGTACGACCGAGCCGAGGATCGGAGCATGGAGGTCGCCCATGATCTCCTCGAGGGAGAACAGCACCGCCGCGATCGGGGTGTTGAACGCCGCCGCCAAAGCCGCGGCCCCTCCCACCGGGATCAGCGCCTTCACCTGATCCTTACTGAGCCCGAGGCGGCGGGCGATCACCGAGGCCAGGCCGGCGCCGATCTGGACCGCGGGTCCTTCGCGGCCGAGCGCGATACCGCTGGCGAGGGAGGCCGAGCAGCAGAAGAATTTGCCCAGGACCGTACGGAAGGAGATTCGCCCGTCGTGGATGAATACCGCCGTCTTGGTCTGCGGCACCCCGCTGCCACGCGCGAAGGGGAAGTAGCGGTAGAGGAGATACCCGGTCACGAGCGAGCCCAGCGTCGGAATCAGAATACGACGCCATCCGGCGCCGCCGGCGGGGTACATGCGAGCCGCCAGCCGGCCGGTGAGCAGGATGAAGGCGACCACGACTAACCCGACCAGGGCCCCGATGACGAGGCTCAGTACCAGCGCCAGCTGGCTTTCCCGGCGCCGGAGGTCGTTCACCCAGCCGGCGAGTTTCCTGGTGAAGGAGAAGCTGGGTTCAGGGGTCACGTCGCACTCCACGATGATACCCCCGGCGGTGGGAGCCGTTCTGACTTTCCGTTTCTGCGAAAATCATGAGGGCCGGTGAGCCGGCCAGCCCCATCTCCTTTACCAGCGTTCGCAGCAGTGAGGCGAGACGCTGTCGCTGTACCCGCGACAGCCGGGCCATGGCCCGGATCAGGCGAAGTTGCACGGTTGGAGGCAAACGGCGAAGGAGCGCCCGGCCGGCGGCAGAGAGTTCGATCTCGATCCGCCGAGCGTCCTGTTCCGCGGGCCGCCGGGTCACGAGACCGCGCTTGACCAGGCGACGGACCACTACACTCATGGAGCTTTGATGGGTGTGCGTC
>JBOHSC010000108.1:0-2349 GCA_050733115.1 Gemmatimonadales bacterium | reverse complement strand
CGACTCCCCTTCGACGAAGGGCATGACGTAGAAGAGGAACCCGTCGGCCTCGCCGGAATCGAAGAGGGGGAGGATGTGCGGGTGCTGGAGGTTGGCGGTGAGCTTGAGCTCGCCGGTCGGGTCGAAGATCTCGAGCCAGGTACACCGTGGCCATGCCGCCGGCGCCGATCTCATTTTCGAGCCGGTACCGATCGGACACAGCGGACTGGAGTCTCGTGAGGAGCTGGGCCATGATCTCGAGGGGGAGAGAGAGCTACAAAATGTCTCTGTTGCCCGGAGTGGCTAGAAGATAGATCAGGAGGGCTGAGGTGCTCGAAAAGCGACCATTGACGCCCGGCTGCCGGACCCTATTATCGGGTCCATCTCAGATGCATTGATCCCCAGCGCAAGTCATCTGGTTCGCCCATGCGCTGGGGGGAGCTAATCGCGAAACCGGCTGAGCAGGCTACTGCTTTGCCGGCTTTTTCTTCGTCACCGCCGGCGTCACCACGACGACCCGAGGAGGTCGATCATGCCCGCACAATCCACCATGCTCTCCCCGCAACAACTCATCGAGGCGGCCAAGGTCCCGGAGATCGCCTACAACGACAAGAACTGGAATGCGGTGAGGGCGAGCGTCACTCCCGATGTGATCTACGATGAGATCGCCACCGGGCGCAGGCTGCAGGGAGTCGATCAGGCCATCGCCGCCTGGCAAGGGTGGGCGAAGGCGTTTCCCGACTCGAAGGCGACGTTCGATAACGCCATCGCCACCGGCAACACGGTCGTGCTCGAGGTGACCTGGCGGGGCACCCACACCGGCCCGCTGGAGACTCCCACCGGAACCATCGCCGCCACCGGCAAGCGCATCGAGATTCGCGCCTGCGTCTTCGTGGAGTTGACCGGCGAGAAGACCAGGCTGCAGCGCCACTACTTCGACATGGCGTCGCTGCTGAAGCAGATAGGCGTCGCGGGATAGCGAACGACCGGGCCTGGTCGCTCCGGTCTAGGCCCGCAGCGGCCGCGCGACCAGGATTCCGGTGGAATGCCGGATGGCGGCGACGTACTCGGGCAGGGTGGTACGGGTGATGGCTACCACTCCGCCCGATAGCGGGGCGTGGAGCACGCGCAGTATTCCGTCGGAGCCCCGATGGGCGAAGGCGGCGTGGGTCACGTCCAGCCCGGGAATCGCCGTCGCGAAAGCGAGCACATCTCCCGTCTCGATGCGCTCGGCTACTTCGCCAATGCGACTGGTGGGAATCAGCCGGCGGGGCCGGGTGTCCAGCCGGCGCTCCCTTGCCTCGATTTCCCTGAACACGGTGTGATTAGTGAGGGCGGGGTAACTGCCCCGGTGCGTGGTCATGAAACAGAGCGGGCGCGCATCGTCGACTGCCCCCAGCTCGGCGCCCAGGTCACGTACCAGGCCGCGCCTCTCACCGTCGGTGATCCATTCGCTGAAATAGTGCAGGCGGGATGGGTATCCTCCGCGCTCTCCCCGCCGGTAGCGCATGCGCTCGATCTCCCGTCCAAACCGCTTCCACGTCGGCACTCCGTCTTCGCTCGCCACCCGCGCCACCGCGAGACACGACTCCACCAGCGTGACACAGTCGAAGCGGGTCAGCGAGAGGGTCAGCGGCTCGTTGCCTGTCGGGCTTCCGCCGGCGCGGAGGTACGCCTCGAGCGTGCCCGCCTCGTACGGCGTGCCGGCCGCCAGCTCGCCGACCCGGACGGCCCTCCGGCCGAAGGGGGTGTCGGGACGGGCGAGTCCCTCGTTACGAAGCGCGGTGGCCCAGGCGCTGAGGCGTGCGTGGTCAGGATCCATCGGGCCCTTCCGTGGAAGCACCAGCGCGGCCACGGCCATGGCGGCGCTCTCGAGGAGGTCTCTGCGGGAGAGAGAGGTATCCATCGGCCTAAGCGTAGCCCGGAGGTACACGCCGACCAAATCCTCCTCCGTCTGTGACCCGCGGTCGATGACGACGAGCGTGATGCATGCCGACAGATATTCTAGCCCTTGACAAAATATATTGTCGGTAGCACTATGGGTCCATGGCTCACTCGCTCGCCCTCGAGGTCATCCGCGATCCTGAATCCGCGGCCGCGCTGCTGGACCCCGTCCGGCAAACGCTCCTCGCTCACCTGACCGAGCCCGACTCCGCCACCGGGCTCGCCCGCCGGCTTCGGCTCCCCCGCCAGCGAATCAACTATCACCTCCGCGAGCTCGAGCGTGTCGGACTGGTCGAGCTGGTCGAGGAGCGCCGCAAGGGGAACTGCCTCGAGCGCGTGGTCCGGGCCACCGCGCGCTCGTTCATCATCAGCACCGAGGCCCTCGGCGCCATCGGCCCCACGGCGGAGACGGCGAGCGATCGCTTG
>JBOHSC010000107.1:0-1963 GCA_050733115.1 Gemmatimonadales bacterium | reverse complement strand
TCCCACGGAAAGTCGAGATCGATGTCGGGCGGGTCCTTGCGCTCCGGGTTGAGGAAGCGCTCGAAAAGCAGGCCCGCACCGAGCGGCTCGACGTGAGTGATCCCGAGGCAGTAGCTCACCATCGAGTTGGCGACGGAACCACGGCCGCAGTGAGTGCGAGCCTGCTTGACGATGTCCTGGACGACGAGGAAGTAATCGGCGAAGCCCTTGGCCCGGATGATCGCGAGCTCGTACTCCAGCCGCTCGCGGGTGACCGGCGCCACGGTGCCGTACCGCCGCTCGGCGCCCGCATAGGCGTGCGAGCGAAGCCGCTCGGAGGCATCGGCCGTGTCGGCGAAGCGCGGCGCCACCACGCGGCCGATCGGAATCCGGTACTCGCACCGCTCGGCGATCTCGGCCGCCGCACCCAGCGCCTCGGGGCAGTCGGGAAAGGCGCGGGCGATGTCGGCGGCCGGACGGAGCCAGGCGTCGCGAGGGGACAGATGGACGCCGGGGTCGTGCACGGCGACGCGCTGCTCGAGCTCCGACAACGTGGTGTTGAGATGAATGGCGCGGAGCAGCCGGTGGCGCGACCAGTCCTCCGGGTGGGCCATCACGGTGCCGGCGGTGACCGCGGCGGGAAGGCCCAGCCGGCGCGATTCCGCGAGCACGGCGTGGCGCTCCTTGCCGGGGCGCAGCTCGGCGTAGAGATCGCGCGGGCCGCTCTGCCGGAGCACGCGCTCGAGAAAGGCGGTGTCGGAGGAGAGGAGAATCAGGCCGTCGCGGTCGTTTGCGAGGTGGGTGGAGAGATCCCTCGCTCCGCTCTGGCTCACAGCGGAGGGTGCCCAGTGAATGACGGTAACCGCGCGGCAGAGCGCGGCCCATCCGCGCTCGTCGGTGGCGAGGGCGACGGCTTCCTCGCCGCCGGCGACGAGATGTGCCCCGAGGATGGGCCGCACGCCGGTGGCCTCGCAGGCGCGCTGGAACTCGATGACGCCGTAGACGCCATTCGTATCGGTACAGGCGAGCACTCCAAAGCCCCGCTCGGCCGCGGCGGTGGCGAGGACTTCAGGGCTCGATGCGCCGATCCCGAAGGAGAAGTGGGTGTGGACGTGGAGGTGGGTGAACATCGGTCAGTGTCAACCACAAGTGGGGGAAGGGGAGTGTAATGGCTTCGGGTTTTCTTCGGTAAAGTGCGGCGATGGGCGCCCCCCGTCAAGGAGCGCCTTGCATCCAGGCCGGATCGAGCCGCGCGATGCGCCGGTAGGCCGGGCAGGCGGGGTCGTGCGCCCCGGGCAGGTAGCCGGTGCTCATGAGGAATTCGCCTACGATTTCGCCGCCGGTGAACCGGAAGGTCTGTTTGAAGAGCTTCACCCACTGGTCCTTCGAGCGGGGGTGGTGGGCGTCGAGCCACCCGGCGAAGGAGCCGTGGGTCTTACGCAGCTCGAGGATACGCGCCGCATTGGCAATGGCGGCGTCGACCTTGAGCCGATTGCGAATGATGCCGGCATCGGTGAGGAGACGGCGTCGGTCTCGCGCGCCGTACGCGGCGACGACCTCGGGATCGAACCCGCCGTACGCCCGGCGAAAGGCCTCGCGCTTCTTGAGGATCGTGAGCCAGGAGAGCCCGGCCTGATTGATCTCGAGCACGAGCCGCTCGAAGAGCGCCGCGTCGGTGTCGATCGGAAAGCCGTACTCGAGGTCGTGATAGGGACCGTGCCACTCGTGTCCGGGAGCGACGTCGCAGTAGGTGTGGGCCATGGGGTCCTAATTTGACCCGCGTTCCGTCGAAGGCTAGGTTGCCGACCCATGCCGCAGACGCTGCTCGTGATCGATGACGAGCCACAGATCCGTCGCGTCGTCCGCAATGCCTTCAAGGACGGCGGCACCCGCATCCTCGAGGCAGCCACCGGCGCGGCAGGAATAGATCTCGCCGCGGCGGAGCGCCCCGATCTCATCATCCTCGACCTCGGACTGCCCGACG
>JBOHSC010000106.1:0-1683 GCA_050733115.1 Gemmatimonadales bacterium | reverse complement strand
CAGCAACAAGTACCCCAATGCAGCGATGGCAGCCGCCATCGGCATCGTCAGCAGCCAGGCCCACACGATCCGCGTTGCCACACCCCACCGAACCGCCGAGAGTCGCTGCGCTGCGCCGACCCCTACGATGGCCCCGGTGATCGTATGCGTGGTACTCACCGGCACGCCGAGCGCCGACGCAATGAGAATCGAGATGCCGCCCGCTGTCTCCGCGCAGAACCCGCCGAAGGGCCGAAGCTTGGTGATCCGGCTTCCCATCGTCTTCACGATCCGCCAGCCGCCGAGCGCCGTTCCGAGCCCGATTGCGCTATAGGCCGCCATCTCCACCCAGAGCGGAATCCTGTCCGCCGTGGGAACGTAGAGGTGGTGCATCCAGCCCGTCTCCGCCAGGAAGAGTCCCTGTGTCGCCACCAGCAGTCCGACGATGATCCCCATGGTCTTTTGCGCATCATTTGCGCCGTGGCTCAGCGAATACAGAGCCGCCGACAGGAGCTGGAGCCGTCTGAACACCTTGTCGAGCGGGCCGGGATTCTGCCCCTTGAGCAGCCACGAGAGGCCGACGGTGAGGCCGAGCGCCAGGGCCATGCCGAGCAGCGGGGAGATGAAGATGAAGAGAATGGGCTTGACCCAGCCGGGGAGAATGAGCGCTCCGAATCCCGACTTGGCGATCGCGGCGCCGCCGTAGCCGCCGAGCAGCGCGTGGCTCGAGGAGGTCGGAAGCCCCAGGTACCAGGTGATGAGATCCCAGAGGATGGCGCCGAGCAGCGCGGCGAGAATGACGTTCGAGTCGACCACGGAGGGGTCGACCAGCCCCTTGCTGATCGTCTTGGCCACGGCGGTCCCGACCACGAACGCCGCCACGAAGTTGAAGAAGGAGGCCCAGAGGACCGCCACCCCCGGCGTGAGCACCCGGGTGGAGACCACCGTGGCGATCGAGTTTGCGCTGTCGTGGAAACCGTTGATGAAGTCGAAGGCGAGCGCAACCAGCACGATGGCTATGACGAAATGAACGCTGCTCTCCATCCGTCAGGCGTGCTTGATGGAGATGGACTCGAGCACGTTGCCGGCATCCTCGATGTAGTCGAGCGTCTTCTCGAGGTTGTCGTAGAGCTCTTTCCACTTGATGACCGTCAGCGGGTCGGGCTCCCCGTCGAAGAGCCGGCCGAGCCACTCGTGGTAGAGCGAGTCGCCCTCCTCCTCGAGGCGCTTGACCTGCACGCAGGCCCCGAGCACCGTGCCGTCCTTGTTCTTCTCCAGCCCCTCCACCGCCACCTGAAGCTGGACCGTGGCCCGGGCGATGACTTCGGCGATCAGGTGCGCGCCGAGGGGGGAGTCGCCCGCCCGGAAGATGTAGAGCCGGCGAGCGGTGCCATCGATCAGGTCGATCACGTCGTCCAGCCGCGAGGCCAGGTGGTGGATGTCCTCCCGGTCGAGCGGCGTGATGAACACCCGGTCGAGCCGGCTCACCACCTCGTGGGTAACCTGGTCGGCCTGGTGCTCTAACCGCTTGATCTGATCCACGATAGCCCCACGACGGGGGGCGTCGGCTCGGAGAAGATCCTGCTGGAGGCGGGCGGCTTCCACGGTAAAGGCGGCGACGGCGCTGAACAAATCGAAGAACTTCTCGTCGCGCGGCAGGAGGCGCATGTAAATTCCTTGTAACGGGCGGCGGGAAGATACTCC
>JBOHSC010000105.1:0-6642 GCA_050733115.1 Gemmatimonadales bacterium | reverse complement strand
GGCTTGGTGAGATAGTCATCGGCCCCGGCATCGAGCCCGTGCACCCGGTCGTCGAGGGCGTCGTGCGCGGTGAGCATGAGCAGAGGAGTATGCCCGCCGCTGGCGCGGTACCGCCGGCACACCTCGAAGCCGTCCAGGTCGGGAAGGCCGAGGTCGAGCACCACGAGATCGTAGGGGTTGATCGCGAGCGAGGAAAGCGCGGCTGCACCCGACCCCACACGGTCCACCGCCCACGTGGCATCGCGCAAGGCGCGGCAGAGGAAATCCGCCAGCTCCGGCTCGTCCTCCACCACCAGCACACGCATTAATGCAAGTTCCGAGAGGAGATGATGTTACGAATCTAACCCGGGGGGATGTCCCGAGGATGACGAGGGGAGAAGCGCTCGCCGCAACGCGAGCGGGAGCGCCGGTCAGACGACCGGCAGCTCGGTCTGATACTTGGCGGGTGTGATGAGGATGTCGCTTTCCATGATCACGACGTTCACCTCGCTTCGAACTCCCGTCTTGCCGGAAATGTAGATGCCCGGCTCGATCGAGAACCCGACTCCCGGTATGAGGAGCCGGGCATCGTAGGTCTCCGTGTCGTCGATCGGCGGGCCGAATCCGTGGAGGCCGTACCGGTCGATCGAATGGCCAGTGCGCGATTGGGTGAACTCGAGATAGCCGGCGTTCGCGATCACGCCCTTGGCCGCCGCGTCGCCCTCCGCACCCTGAACCTGCTCACCGCGCCGTACCCGCCTTCCGATCAGGTCGAGGGCCGCATCGCGCGCCTGCCGAACCACCTCCCAGAGATGCCCGTCGCGATCGGAAGGCGCCCCGATGGCCGCCATCCAGGTCTGGTCCGCGTAGATCCTGCCGGGCTCGGTGGCCCAGAGGTCCACAAGCAGTAGCGCTCCCGGCACGATTGCCACGCTCTCCGACGCCGTCGGCTCGTAATGGGTGCGCGCCGCATTCGGGCCCCAGCTCACGCTCGGACCGCTGTCGGTGATGAGCCCGGCGCGATCGAACCGCTCGCGGATCCAGACCGCCAGCTCGTGCTCGCTCATCGGCTTGCTCGTGACCGACCGGGCGCCCGCGAGCGTCAATGCTTCCCGCGCGATGGTCGCGATGATCTCCGCCGCCCGCCGGTGCGCGGCGACATCGTCCGGCGTCCACACCGAGCAATAGCGGGTCACGAGGTCGGACGACGACACCAGCGTGGCCCCCAGCGAAACCAGCAGCTCCGCCACTCCGGCCGGTACGCCGTCGAGATAGGGGATCGCACCGTGTGGCGAGTAGTCCACCGCGAGCCGCTTGCCCCGCACCAGCGCCCCCAGTTCGACAGTCAGGGCGTCGCGGGTGACCCACACGTGCTTGGGCCAGTCGGCCGGCCATCCCCGCCAGAGCTCGTTGTCGATCGCATGCACCAGCGCGATCGGCGGTCCTTGCGGAGAAATCAGGACGTAGACCCGCCGGCTGCCGAGGATCTCGGGGCCGAGCACCGCCGCGGCGATCGGATTGCGGCCGCGAAAGTCGAACAGCAGCCAGCCCTCCACCCCCGCCTCGGCGATCATGGCCTGAAGGCGGGGGAGGTCCCTGCGAAGGCGGTTCAGTGAATCGGTGATCGGCATGGTCTGATGTGGCCTTTCCCAAGAGGGCCCGAGCTCACTGCGCAGTACTGGTTGTCCGGGACGGCGACTCGGGTCCATCCACCTGGCGAACCACGACGAAGAAATTCTCGTCCACCCGGAAATCGCCCGAATGGGCGATCGGCAGCGTCGTCGTCTGCCACCATTCGGTGGGCGAGAGCCTCATCGCGCTGTCCGGAGAGGTCATCACCCGGATCGGCATGGCGAATCCCGGCACGACGTCCGCCCACCGGTAGGTGAGCGCCGTCCCGTCGAGCCGGTATTCGAAGGCAGGAATCTTCGTCGTGGTGAGATACTGAGCGAAGACGCGGCTGAGGTCGATTCCCGACTGTGCGCTCATGTAGTCCTGCACCTGCTTGCCCGTCACGATGCTGTGCTGAAACGTCGCGTTGAGCCCGCGCAGGACCGCCCGCCACGTGCTGTCGTTGCCGACTACCTGGCGGATGGTATGCAGCATGTTCCCGCCCTTGTAGTACATGTCGCCGGAACCCTCGGTGTTCACCCCGAAGGGCCCGATGATCGGCTTGTCGTTCTTCACCAGCTTGCGGGTTCCCCGAACGTACTCCGCACCCGCATTCTTGCCGTACTGGCACTCGGTGAAGAGTGATTCGGAATAGTTGGCGAAGCTCTCGTGGACCCACATGTCGGCGATGTCGGCGCTCGTGATGCTGTTCCCCCACCACTCGTGGGCACTCTCGTGGATGACGATGAAGTCCCAGGTCAGGCCCCACCCCGTGCCCGAGAGATCCTTTCCCTTATATCCGTTCGAATACCCGTTGCCGTAGGCCACGGCGCTCTGGTGCTCCATGCCGAGATGCGGCGCCTCGACGAGCTGATAGCCGTCACGATACCAGGGATAGGGACCGAACCAGTGCTCGAAGCACTGGAGCATCGGCTTTACCTGGCGCCACTGGCGCCGTGCGGCATCGAGGTTGCGGGCGAGCGGCCACAGGTCCAGGGTCAGGTGGCCGTTCTCTCCCTCGTACGAGTCGGCGATGAGTGCGTAGCTGCCCACGGAAGCGGCCACGTCGTAGTTGTTGATCGGGCTGGTGACGAACCACTCGTAGGTGGTCCACCCGTCGCCCGCCCGCTCGATTCCCCGGAGGCGTCCGTTCGCGATCGCCTGCATTGAATCGGGCACAGTGAGTGCCACCCGTTGGCTGTCGGGCTCGTCGGCCTGGGTGTCCTTGGTGGGCCACCAGACGCTGGCGCCGAGTCCCTGGCATGCGGTGGCGATCCACTGGCGCCCGTCGGGGTCGCGGGCCCAGATGAGCCCCCCATCCCAGGGCGGCTTCCTCGCGACGGTGGGCCTCCCGCTGTAGTACACCCTCACCGTCTTCGTGTCTCCCTTCCGCTGCCCGGCAACCGCGAGGAAAAAGGCATTCCCGTCGCGCCGGTATGACACCTTCCGCCCTTCCTGCAACACGCTGTCGATCTCGAGTGGCATCTGGAGGTCGATCTGCATCGCGCGAGACTTGCCCACGACCCGGTACGTAATGCCGTTCCACCCCCGGATCGTGCTGTCCGCCGGGTCGAGCTTTACGTGCAGATCGTAGAAGACGACGTCCCACCATGCGCGTTCGGGGGTGATGGCTCCGCGGAGGGTGTCGGCATGGCTGAAGCTCGCCTGCTGAGCGGCGGAGCGCACGACCGGGAGGAGGAGGAGCGCGAACGTGAGGCGGAGCGATGGGAGGCGCATGGCGGAATCGTATCTTCTCACGAAGGGGAGGACCAGGGTGGCCGGCGAGACACGGCTATGACGGGCGCCAAGTGGAAAATGTTACACCATGGCGGCCCTTTGGAAACTCGACGCGTCGATCCGGCCGGCCCACCGGAGGCGGGCCGAGCCACCGAAGGGGAACTTCGGTTATCATGAGAGGAGTTCGATGACCCGGTAACCTACTCGCGCAGGAGATATCGATGGCCAACACCACCACGGCACGCCGGGCACCGGCGGCCAACTCTCGTCGCAACTCCGAAAGCCCCGACCGCGCCCCGCGGCTCTTTCCGACCAAGAACGATCTGCCGGAGGCCGCGCGCCTCGAGGCCGTTGGATTGCTCAATCAGCGCCTCGCCGATTGTATCGACCTCCAGACGCAGTGCAAGCAGGCCCACTGGAACGTGAAGGGGCCCAGTTTCATCGCGCTCCACAAGCTGTTCGATGAGATCAACGAGGAGGTCGAGGATTACGTGGATCTCATCGCCGAGCGGGTCGTGCAGCTCGGCGGCATCGCCGAGGGCACCGCGGCGATCGTCGCGAAGCGCTCGGCGCTGCTCGACTACCCCCTCGTGCTCACCACCGGAGAGGAACACGTCGACGCGCTCTCCTCGGCGCTCGCCGCCTTCGGCCGCACCGCCCGGCTCGCCATCGAGGAGATGAACGATCTCCAGGACGCCGACAGCGCCGATATCCTGACCGAGATCTCCCGCGGCACCGACAAGTGGCTCTGGTTCGTGGAGGCGCATCACCAGGGATGACGAGGCCATGACGATCGTCCCGGGCCGCCTTCGACGAGTGGCTCCGGGCGCTCACTCCGCATCGTGGAAGATGATGCCCGTGGTGTGCCGATGGCCGGAGCGCAGGCGACTCACGCCGTGACGCAGGTTGACGCGGTAGACGCCGCGTGCGCCCCGCACCGGCCGATGATGCACGGGGAAGATGACGCCATCTCCCTGACCCAGTGCGACCACCTCGGCGCGGGACTGCATGCGGGGCCGCTGCTCCGTGAGGAGGAACTCTCCGCCGGTGAAATCGCAGCCGGGCACCGACAGCAGGAATGCAACCTGCAACGGGAACACGTGCTCGCCGTAGAGATCCTGGTGAAGGCAGTTGTAGTCGCCCTCCCCGTATTGCAGGAGCAGTGGTGTGGGGCGCGTTTGACCCGCTCGATGACAACGCTCGAGGAACACCGCATGGTCGTCGGGATACCGCACGCCGACATCCATCGTCTCGTTCCAGCGATTGGCGATGCCGGCGAGCGGTGGGTACAGCGCGGCGCGCAGCTCCCCCACCAGATCGGGTAGGGGATAGGCAAAGTACTTGTACTCGCCACGCCCGAAGCCGTGGCGTCCCATCACGATCCGGCTCCGGAAGGGATCGTCCGTGGGATAGAGAGCCACCAGCCCTTCGCATTCCTCAGGTGAGAGCACCGCGGGCGCAACCGCCGAGCCGTGTGCGTCGAGCTCCTCCCCGATACGCCCCCAGTCCAGCGCGCCGACCCGCTCCGTGACCAGCGCAGCCCGACCGGCTTCGGCCGTCCCCATTCTCATCCTCGCCGTCGCGGTCACGCGCTCGCTTCTCGTTGAAGGAGCCCGCGCTTTCGCTCGACGCCCCAGCGATAGCCCGACAGGCCGCCGTCACTGCGCACGACCCGATGACAGGGGATGGCCACCGCCAGGGCGTTCGCCGCGCATGCACCGGCCACCGCCCGCACCGATTTCGGCGACCCGATGCGAGCGGCGAGCGCGGCATAACTCACCGTCGAGCCGGCTGGAATCTCCCGCAGCGCTTGCCAGACGCGCTGCTGGAATGCCGTGCCCCGGACGTCGAGGGGAAGATCCAGTCCCAGCCCGGGTGCTTCCACAAAGCCCACAACCTGAGACACCAGTCGCTCGAACTTTTCATCGCCGCCGATCAGCGTGGCCCGGGGAAACTTGTCCTGGAGATCGCGGGCCAGGGTCTCGGGGTCGTCGCCCAGGAGAATGGCGCACACGCCGAGCTCACTTCTCGCGACGAGAATGGAGCCGAGGGAGCATTCGCCGATGGCAAAGCGGATTTCCGCATCGGCGCCGCCGGCGCGATAGGTTGTGGGCGTCATGCCCAGCACCTGCTGCGACTCCCCGTAGAATCGTCCGTTGGAGTTGTAGCCCGACTCGTAGATCGCCCGTGTCACGGTGCTGCTCCGATCCAGCTCCTTGCGCATGCGCTTGCCGCGATGGGCGATGGCGTACTCCCGCGGCGTCAGACCCGTCACCGCCTTGAAAACACGGTGAAAATGGAAGACGCTCAGCTCCGCCCGGCGCGCCAGCTCTTCGAGATTCGGCGCTCGCTCGCACCCCTCGATGAGGCGGCAGGCCTGCGTCACCGTCGCCGCATGCTGCTCGATGAGCGAGGGCTGATCCGGCTTACAGCGTTTGCAGGGCCTGAAACCGGCGGCTTCGGCGGCCTCGCGCGTCACGTGAAACCGGACGTTTTCCGGCCGCGCCAGCCGGGCCGCGCACGACGGCCTGCAATAGACGCCGGTCGTCGTGACCGAGTAGAAAAAGGTGGGGTCGGCCGCCGATGAGCGGGCGGTCACGGAGGCCCAACGGGGATCACTTTCCGTTGCGGCGGCGAGCTGGAGCTTCCTGGCTGACGAAGTCATGGGTCGTTCCTCTTCTGGCTGTCTGTGCGCGATGCCGCCTCACGACCGTCAGTCTACCACCGTGCGGCCTGCCTGGCACTCCGATTCTTGCTTTCAAATTCGCGGCTTCCCGCGGGTCATTCGGCTCGCCGCGCCTCGGGATACCGGGCATTCACCGCCGCGGCGCTCGAGGTGATCTGGGCGCTCATCCGGTGCAACACTGACGTCGTGAGCGGCGCCTAGGACCACGGTCTATTCATGGGGTGGGGCATGCGAGGCTACACCACGGGAGTGACGTCGGGGCGAGGCTTGGGACGAACGGGCTTGGGTAGAGTTGTCTTCCCGCCCGTTCTGTAGGAGCTCGCCGACGCAGGTGAGCAACTCGGCGATCTGGAAGGGCTTGTCGAGGATCCGAATTGCTCCGAACAGCTTGGCCTCGAGCAGGAGGGCGCGGCACGTCGCGTTACCGCTGCCTGAGACGGCGATGATGGGGAGCTCCGGTCTGAGGGCGCGGAGCTCGATCATCGTTTCGATACCGTCCATGTCGGGCATATGGATGTCGCTGATGACGAGATCGCTCTCCTCCTCATTCCAGAGGCGTATTGCGTCCTCTCCGCTCCGCGCCTCCCTGACCTGGTGCCCTGCCCGCTCCAGGACGGTCCGGACTGCCC
>JBOHSC010000104.1:0-2493 GCA_050733115.1 Gemmatimonadales bacterium | reverse complement strand
CCCTCGGTGGTGATCACCTCTCCCTCGTTGAAGCGGCTATCGCGCATCGCCTTCACGAGCCGCCCCAGTTCCTTGTCACGGACGCCCGCGAAGATCGGGACGCGCTTGAGGCTCTCCACCAGCTCGTCGGCCATCGGGGCGATCATATCCCCGTAACGCGGACTCGCTCAGGCCCGCCTGGACGGTGCGTTCGAAATCAGCCGCAGCCGCTCCCGGCGGCCATGCGGGCTGATTTCTCACGCGTTCACCACCCCGGTTCTCTCGTCCGGAGCCTGACGTATGAGCAGCGCCGGCTGGCGCGGCGCGATCAGGCCGTCGGCCGTGTTCGGCCGGAACGTCGAGCAGGGCTCGTCGAGGTCGAGGGCGCAGAGCATCTGGCAGTGGAAGAAGCAGTCGACGCAGCTCGGGCGTCCCTTCCGCCTCTTGTTCACCCTTCGCTGCCCGAGGCCGATCGCCTCAGCCATCTCCATGGCCCGTCCGTTTGCCCCGATCGCTCCCATTGCCGCTCCGAAATCGCGTTTGTCCTCTCCAGTGCGACGATCATGTCACCGGGTCGTGAACCCCGCTGGGCGCAAATGCGCAAATCGCCGCCTTTTTGGAAAACGGGCCGCGCCGGGATTTACGGCCTTTGCGGAAAGGAGCGCCGCGGTCACGGCGCATACCGGCGTGATCGGGTGCCGGGATCGCCGGTAAAATCGAGACTCGATGGCACAGGAGCGATCCGCCGAGCTGAGCGCCTCACCCCCGCTGTTCGAGAACCGGTTCCTCGACTTCTTCTCGAGGATCCACCCGTCGGTGCCGGCGATCATCTTCATTCCAGTGGTTGGAGCGGGCATCTGGCTCGGGGCTGACGGCGGCTACGGGGCACTCGCCCTGATCGGCCTCGTCGCCCTCGGGCTCCTGATCTGGACGCTCACCGAATACTGGCTGCACCGTCTGGTCTTCCACTGGGAGCCGGACCATCCGATCGGCAGCCGGCTCCACTTCGTCATCCACGGCATCCATCACGACCATCCCAACGACCGGATGCGGCTCGTGATGCCCCCGGCCGTCAGCATCCCGCTTGCGGCGCTGTTCCTGTTCGTCTACACCCTGGTCTTCGGAACGCCGGCGGCCTATCCGATCTTCTCCGGGTTCATCCTCGGCTATCTCGCATATGACTACACGCACTACCACGTGCACCATCACAAGCCGAGGACGAAGCTGGGCAGGCGCATTCGCGAGCAGCACATGCGTCACCACTTCCAGGACCACCGGTATGGCTACGGTGTCTCCTCCCCGTTGTGGGACGTGGTGTTCCGAACGCTCCCGCGCAAGCGTCGTTACTGACACACTTAACTGAGGGGCAGACGCGCGGGGTAACTGTCACACTCTCGCGCCCAGAAACGTAAGCCTGCTTACCAGCGAAAGGATTTGTCATGGCAGTCTCGAGTGCCGTCGATCAGGCGGCGGCTCTACTGAAGGAACGGATCAGCGAGCTCGAGGGTGAGCTCGCGAAGCTGCAACGAGCGCTTGCCAGTCTCACGGAGGGACGCGAGGGCCGCCGGGGCCCCGGCCGCCCGCGAGGCTCCCGCAGCACCGGAACCCGCACCGGCACCCGCCGGCGGCGCCGCGGTGGCACCCGCGCCGACCAGGCGGTAGCTCTCATCAAGGCGAGCCCCGGCATCAGCGCGTCGGAGATCGCCCGCAAGATGAAGATCCAGCCGAACTACATGTACCGGGTTCTCGGCGACCTCCAGAAGGAGGGCAAGGTCAAGAAGTCGGGCCGCAAGTACACCGCGACGTAGCGGACCGGGGCTCATATGTGTCGGAATGTGCGCAGAGTGACGCGCAACGTTCGCGTGACCGTGACGCCTCCCCACGTGCCTGTTTGGAGCTGCGGGGAGGCCAAGGCCGGGGCGCCTAGATGAGGCCCAGGCCCTGCACCGCGTCGCGCTCGGACTTCAGCTCGTCGACCGACGCGTCGATTCGCTCGCGTGAGAAGTCGTCGATCTCGAGGCGCTGGACGATCTGCCACTCGCCGCGAGAGCACGTGCACGGGAACCCGCAGATGATGCCCTCGTCGATGCCGTAGGACCCGTCGGACGGGATCCCCATCGACACCCAGTCGCCCTCCGGCGTCCCGAGCACCCAATCGTGGACGTGGTCGATGGCGGCACTCGCGGCGGACTTGGCGCTCGACGCGCCGCGCGCCTCGATGATCGCCGCGCCGCGCTTGGCAACCGTCGGGATGAACTCGTTCTCGATCCAGCTGCGGTCTGTCTCCAGCTCGGTCGCCGGGCGGTCCCCCACCAGCGCATGGCTGATGTCCGGGTACTGCGTAGTCGAGTGGTTGCCCCACACCGTCATTCGGTGGACGTCGCGGGCGTGGGCGCCGACCTTCTTCGCCAGCTGCGCCTTTGCGCGGTTGTGGTCGAGGCGCATCATCGAGGTGAACCTCTCCCTCGGCACGTCGGGAGCGTGCGACATCGCGATCAGGCAGTTGGTGTTGGC
>JBOHSC010000103.1:0-2889 GCA_050733115.1 Gemmatimonadales bacterium | reverse complement strand
GCCGTGCGTCGTCTCACCACCGATCTCCTCCGGCGCGCCGGCCGCCCGCTGCTCATCGCCTCCGACCTCGAGCGCGGTGCGGGGCAGCAGGTAGCCGGGCTCACCGAGTTTCCTCCTCCCGCGGCGCTCGCGGCTCTCGAGGATGCCGCGGTGATCCGCTGGGCGGGCGCCGTCACCGCTCAGGAAGCGCGAGCGGTGGGCATCAACTGGGTGTTCGCGCCGGTGGCCGATCTCGACGTCCTTCCGGAAAACCCGATCGTGCAGACTCGCGCCTTCGGCGCGGATCCCAACCGCGTCGCGAGCTATGTACGTAGCTGGATCGAGGGATGTCAGGACGCCGGCGCGCTTGCCTGCGCGAAACACTTCCCCGGGCACGGCCGCACAACCGTCGACTCGCACATCGATCTTCCAGTCGTCGACGCGACGGCGCAGACGCTCCGGAACACCGACCTGGTTCCCTTCGGCGTGGCGGTGGACAGCGGCGTCGCCTCGGTGATGACCGGACACGTCGCCTACCCGGCGCTCGATTCGTCCGGGCTCCCCGCGACGTTCTCCAAGCGCGTGCTCGACGAGCTCCGGAACACGTTCGCCTTCGACGGTCTCGTCGTCAGCGATGCCCTCATCATGGACGGCGCGCTTCAGGGACGGCGCGAGTCCGATGCCGCCGTCGAAGCGATATGTGCCGGAGTGGACCTTCTCCTCTATCCCAACGACTCACGCCGGGTGCACGAGGCGCTCGACCAGGCGCTGGCCAGCGGCGCCCTTTCGCGGGAGCGAGTCGTCGAGTCGCTGAGGCGCTACGATCGAGCCATCGCGCTCGCCAGCGGACCGACGGCGCCAGTTACGCGCGGGCCTTTCGATTCGGCCGACGGCCTGGCTGACGCACTGCTGGAGCAGGGCATGATCCGAGGTGCCGCACCGCGTCTCGAGGCACCGATCGATCCGATCGTCGTCGATGACGATCTCGGCGGCCCCTATCCGCCGAGCCCGAGTGACTGGACCCGGCAGGCCCTGGGTGACGACCTCGTGGGACGCTATTCAGGCGGGTCGCGCGTGGTGCTCGCGTTCGCGGAGCCGCGCGCGTGGAAGGGTCGCTCGGGCTTCGCTCCGTCCTCGCGCGAAATGCTGGCCGATCGCGCCGCCGACGCAGATCTCATCGTTCTCTTCGGTCATCCGCGCCTCCTCGACGAGCTGCCCGGCAACGTGCCCGTGCTGCTCGCGTGGCACCGGCAGCGGCTCATGCAGGAGGCCGTGGCGCGCTGGCTCCGGGGACGGCTCAAGTAGACTGGGGCTGGTCGGGCTCGAGAGTGGCATGCCGGACCCACGGGAGCAGCCCGTAAGCCGGCACGCCGAGGGCGAAGGTGAGGACGAAATATTGCGCGAAGCCGAATCGCTCGGCGAGAATCCCTGAGACCAGACCCACCCCCCAGCGGCTGAGCGCGTAGACCGCGCTGAGCAGCGCAAACTGTGTCGCCGCGTACCGCCGCTCGCACACCGACATCAGAAACGCCAGAAACGCCGCCGTCCCCAATCCCGCCGCGAAGTTCTCGAACAGCGCCGCACCGGTGATGAGCCCGTGATCGGCGGGCAGCGCCGCCGCGAGCGCGTATCCCAGGCTGGAGAGCAGTTGGACGAGACCCATCGTCCAGAGGGCCCTGAAAATCCCGATTCGCGTGGCGAGCACTCCGCCCAGCGCTGCCCCGCCGAGCGTCGCGAGGAGGCGCCCGGTGGTGAGTGCGGCGATCTGGTCGAGCGTGAGTCCGCGCGCCACCCAGAACGGCTTCGTCATCGGGTCCATCGCTGAGATGTCGAGCTTGAAGAGGAGTGCGAAGAGGATGACCGCCCAGATCCCCGGTCTTCGGAGCAGGGCCGCGACCGGCTCGCTGAGCGCCTGGGTGTGCTGCGACCCGCGAGCGGTATCTGGAAGAAGGAGCGAGCCGGCCGCCAGCGCTGCGACGACGGCAGCGCCGGCGATGAACGCCGGGGGCCATCCCTGGCGTGCGGCGATCCAGACGAGCAGCGCGCTCGAAACGAAGCTCGCTCCCCGGTACGCGCCGATCCGCACCGAGTTGGCCACTCCCAGTTCGCGCCCGGACGTAGTCTCGATAGTGTACGCGTCGATCGCGATGTCCTGGGTGGCCGACAGAGTGACGTAGAGGAGCAGCAGCAAGCCCAGCCTCGCGCCGTGATGCGCCGGATCGGCGCCCGCGAGGATGGCCGTGGTGACGGCGAGAAGGACCAGGCACGCCCTGATCCACGCCCGCCGGCTTCCGATGCGATCCACCAGTGGCGCCCAGAGAAACTTGAGCACCCACGGCGCGGAGGCACCGGTAGCAAGTCCGATGCCGGCGAGACTCACCCCCTCCTGCGCCAGCCAGACGGGAATGGTCTCGGTGAAGAAGAAGTAGGGCAGGCCGGACGCGAACGAGAGTGCGCCGACCCACGTGAGCCTGCGGGTGAGCGAGGGAGGCGTCAGAGCCAGACGGCGAGCGCCGCGGCGAGCAGGCAGATGGCGGCGATGATCAGGAGAAATCCCCTGAAGCGGCCGCCGAAGAAGGAAGACTCCTCACTCTCGGCGGTGTCCATGGGGAGCGAGGCTGGGGGCCTCTCGTCGGTCTTTTCCTGCTCGATCTCCGGCAGATCGAACACCTCGTAACCCACGCCTTCGGCCTCGGAGGGCTCGGGAAGCCCATCCCCGTCGAATCGGGCGGTTACCACCGTGATGTTGTCCGGACCGCCGCGCTCGTTGGCGAGATCGATGAGCGCGGCGCAGAGTGACGGGAGATCAGGATGGGCCGCGACCTGCTCGGCGAACTCGTCGCGGCGCAGCTGTCCCGAGAGACCGTCGGAGCAGATGATGAGGGTGTCGCCCCGGCGGAGGGTCTGGTG
>JBOHSC010000102.1:0-3105 GCA_050733115.1 Gemmatimonadales bacterium | reverse complement strand
GAGCAACACCACCTCGACACCTGTGTCGACTGTCGCTCCGAATGGCGGCTGGTCGCGATGGCGAGCGCCCTCGGCGCGTCCCTCGCTTCCGCACGGAGTCCCGAGACCACCGCCGCCACGGTACTCGGTCGCCTTGCCGGCGAGCGTACCGCGGCGCGAGCCAGGCGCCGGAGCTGGATGGTTACCGGGCTGGCCGCGGCGGCTGTGGCGATCATCGCGGTGCGCATGCCGCGCCACCCTGTCATCGTTCCGGTTGTCAGCACGCCAGTCTCACCGGCGCCAGCGCCAGCGCCGGTGCCGGTGGTCGGAGGCGAGGAGCAGACTGTCCCTATTCCCGAGCTCGATGGGCTGCCCGCATCCGAGCTCGAATCCATACTCGGCGCGCTCGATGAGTCGCCGGGTGCTTCGTCGTCGATCGACGCCCCAACCTTCGACGACTTCGACGATCACGAGCTCGAGCGCGTGCTCGGCGCCTGGGAGGGTTGATGCGAACTCTCTTACTCTGCTGTGCCGCGGTGGCCTCGCTCATCGCGAGTCCGCTCCTGGCCCAGGACTCCGTGCCGCCCGCGTCCCGCGCGCCGCTACTCCGCCGGCAGATCGAAGAGCGTTTCGCCGCACGCATTCAGGAGCAGCTCGGGCTCACCAATGATCAAATGGGCCGGCTTCGTGCCACGGTCGGCAAGTTCGGCGGCCGGCGTCGTGAGCTGGAGGGACGCCAGGTGGCGCTCCGCCGCGCCCTCGCCATGCAGCTCCGTCCCGGCACCGCAGCCAACAAGGACAGCGTCGCCAGGCTCACCGACGACCTGGTGTCCGGTCGCGTCGCCTATGCCGAGACTTACCGGGAGGAGCTTGCCGAGCTGCGCACCTATCTCGATCCGGTACAGCGGGCGCAGCTCCTGGCCATGCGCGAGCGACTTCTCCGGAAAGCGCAGCAATTCCGAAATCAGCAGGGCGACGCCGGCGCGGGCCCAAGGGGACGCAGAAGGCCATTCATGGATAGGTGAGCCAAAAGGCAGTAGATTTCCGCCGTCTCCCACCAGGACTCGCGATGCGCCAGCGGTGCTCGATGACGCTCGCCCTCCTCACGCTGGGGGCGGTGACCCTCTCCGCCCAAACCCCCACCGTGTATCGCATTGAGGTCTCGGGAACCGTGGAAAACGGTCTCGCTCCCTATGTCGCCCGGGGCCTCCGGGAGGCCAAGGCGGCCGGCGCCGCCGCTGTCTTCCTCGACATCGACACCCCAGGCGGCCGGATCGACGCCGCCGAACGAATCTCCGACGCGGTCCGCGCTTCCTCCGTACCTGTCTACGCCTTCGTGAATCCTCGCGCCTACAGCGCTGGGGCACTCATCGCCCTGTCGGCCTCGCGGATCTACATGCGACCCGGCGCCGTGCTCGGCGCGGCAACGCCGGTGGACGGGCAGGGGGTTCGGGCATCGGAAAAGCTGGTGTCGGCCATGCGCGCCGAGTTCAGGGCGCTAGCCGAGCAGCGAGGTCTCGACCCCCGTGTGGCCGAGGCAATGGTGGACGAAGGTGAGGGAATTGCCGGTGTCGTCGGGAAAGGGCAGCTGCTCACACTCAGTACGGGGGAGGCGCTGCGGCTGGGCTATGCCACGGCCTCGGTGGCCGGCGAGGCCGATCTCCTGCGCGAAATCGGCGTGCCGGGGGCCCAAATCGTGACTGTCGATCCCAACTGGGCGGAACAGCTCGTTCGCTTCATCACCAACCCGCTCGTCGCGCCGTTGCTTCTCTCGCTCGGTATTCTCGGTCTCGTGTTCGAGGTCAAGCATGGCGCATTCGGACTCGGCGGCCTGCTCAGCCTGGCATCGCTCGGGCTCTTCTTCGGATCGAGTTTCCTGATCGGCCTTGCCGGCTGGGAGGTGGTACTGCTCCTCGGGCTTGGCCTGGTGGCGCTCCTGGTGGAAGTCTTCATCCTTCCCGGATTCGGTGCGGCGGGCATCATAGCTATCGTGGCCTTCTGCGCCGCCATCGTGCTGGCCATGGTCGGTGCCACCCCCACAACCGGCGACGTGGCCCAGGCCCTCGCCGTGCTCGGCGCCAGTGTCGTTATTACCGCCGCTGTTGGGTACGCGTGGCTGCGTCATCTCCCATCGAGCGGCCGCTTCTCCGGACTCTTCCTCCGGCATTCGGCCCAGCAGTCGGAGGGATACATCTCGGCGCCGCCGCGCGCTGACCTCGTGGGCCGGGACGGTGTGGCCGTGACCGATCTCAGGCCCGCGGGTACGGCCCAGATCGGCGCGGAACGGGTGGACGTCGTCACCGAAGGAGAGTACGTCTCGCAGGGAACGCCCGTCCGGGTGACGCGTAGCGAGGGCTACCGCCACGTCGTGCGCGGCATCGCGTAGGGCCTTCTCTCACTCAGGGGATGGTACCGTGGATGATTCGATGCTGAGTCTCGGGGTGATAGTGGCGCTGATCTTCATCGCCATCATCATTCTCGTCGTCTTCTTCCAGTTCATCCCCTTCGGGCTATGGCTGACTGCCCTCTTTTCCGGCATCCGGGTGCCGTTCTTCACGCTGTTCGGGATGCGCTTCCGCCGGGTCGATCCCCGGGCCATCGTCCTGCCGCTGATCAGCGCGCACAAGGCCGGCATCCAGCTCAGCCCCAACGATCTCGAGGGGCACTTCCTGGCTGGGGGCAACGTGCAACGGGTGGTCAACGCCCTCATCTCCGCCGACAAGGCGGGAATTGCGCTCACCTACAAGCAGGCGACGGCTATCGATCTTGCCGGCCGCGACGTGTTCGAGGCGGTACAGGTGAGCGTCAATCCCAAGGTCATCACCACTCCCAAGGTCGCCGCGATGGCCAAGGACGGCATCCAGCTCCTCGCCCTTGCCCGAGTCACGGTACGGGCCAACATCAACCGCCTCGTCGGCGGCGCGGGAGAAGAGACGATTCTGGCCCGCGTAGGCGAGGGAATCGTGAGCACGATCGGATCGGCCGAATCCCACAAGAAGGTGCTGGAGAATCCTGACCTCATCTCGAAGACGGTGCTCTCGAAGGGACTCGATGCCGGCACCGCCTTCGAGATCCTCTCGATCGACATCGCCGACGTGGACGTGGGCAAGAACATCGGCGCGGAGC
>JBOHSC010000101.1:0-5602 GCA_050733115.1 Gemmatimonadales bacterium | reverse complement strand
GGCATTCACGGCGCCAGCTTCGCGTCGGAAGAGCTATCCGAGAAGAGCGAGGCGCGGCGCCCGCAGGTGCAGGTGGGCGATCCCTTCACCGAGAAGCTCCTTCTCGAGGCCAGCCTCGAGCTGATCACCTCAGGCCTCATCGTCGCCATTCAGGACATGGGCGCCGCCGGCCTCACCAGCTCGAGTGCGGAGATGGCTGCACGCGGCGGCGTCGGGGTCGAGATCGACACTGCGCTCGTGCCGACCCGCGAGCCCGGAATGACGCCGTACGAAATCCTGCTCTCCGAATCGCAGGAGCGCATGCTCGTGGTGGCCGAGCCGGAGCGGGTGGCCGAGGTTCAGGGGGTGTGCGCCCGGTGGGAGCTCGGCGCCACCCCGATCGGGCGGGTCACCGATGACGGGATCTTCCGGGTGCGCCACGAGGGACTCGTCGTCGCCGCAATCCCCGGACAGCGACTGGTAGACGATTGCCCCATCTACCATCCCGAGGCGCGCGAGGGCGCAGAGGCCCGCGCACGCCGCGCCGCCCGGCCCACCGGGCCGGCGGCGGCCGACCTGACCGGCGCGCTGGCGCTCCTCCTCGACAGCCCCAACATCGCGAGCAAGCGCTGGATGTACGAGCAGTTCGACTCGACGGTGCAGGCCTCCACGATCCTCGGCCCCGGCGGCGACGCGGGGGTGTTGCGCGTGCCGGGAACCGGATTCGGGCTCGCCGTATCCGTCGACTGCAACAATCGCCTGGTGGGTCTCGACCCGTACGAGGGGGGCAAGGCGACAGTGGCGGAGGCGGCGCGGAATGTGGCCTGCGCCGGCGCGCGGCCGCTCGGCATCACCGATTGCCTCAACTTCGGGAACCCCGAGAAGCCTGAGGTGTTCCATCAGTTCAAGGAAGCGTGTCGCGGCATCGCGGAGGCGTGCAAGGCGTTCGACACGCCGGTCACCGGCGGCAACGTCTCGTTCTATAACGAGAGCCCGACCGGCGCGGTGGACCCCACCCCAACCGTCGGAATGGTGGGACTGCTCGAGAACGTCGAGCACCGGGTGCCCAGCCACTTCGTGACCCAGGGAGACGAGATCGTCATCCTCGGTGCCACCCGGGGAGCGCTCGGAGGATCGGCCTACTGGGCGGAGGTCCGCAACTTCATCGGCGGCCAGCCGGCCACGGTCGATCTCGACGCCGAGCTCAGGCTCCAGCGTCTGCTCGTCACCGCGGCACGGCGGCGCCTCCTCCGGTCGGCACACGACTGCTCCGAGGGCGGGCTGCTCGTGGCGCTCACCGAGGCGGCGATCGGAGGAGCGTATGTGACCGATGGGATGGGCATCGCTTGCGATCTGAACGGCTACGGGCCCGGCGTTGACACCGAGGCCCTGCTGTACGGCGAAGACGGAGCCCGCGTGGTCGTCTCCTGCGCGCCCGACATCACCGGCAAGCTCGAGACGCTGGCCCGGGAGCACGGCGTACCGGCATTCCCCGCGGGTCGGGTGGACCGGGTGTCTGGCGATATGCAGCTCGATGTTGCCGGCCAGCGGCTCACATGGAGCATTCCGGCATTGCGCAAGATCTATTTCGAAGCGATTCCGCGTCGGATGCGCCATCCAGACGCTGACCGCTCGGCGGGAGCATAGCACATGTGCGGCATCATCGGAGTTTCGGGGATCGCTGACGCGGCCAGGCTGGCCTATCTCGGTTTGTACGCCCTGCAGCACCGTGGGCAGGAGAGCGCCGGCATCGTCGCCATCGATCATGACGGCGTGGCGCGGAGCCACCGCGGGATGGGGCTCGTCAGCGAGAACTTCGACGAGACGACTCTCTCGGTGCTGCCCGGCGACGTGGCCGTCGGCCACACCCGGTACAGCACCACCGGCAGCACCGTGCTGGCCAACGCGCAGCCGTGCAGCGCCAACACCCGGTGCGGCCCCCTCGCCATCGCCCACAACGGCAATCTGACCAACGCCGCCGAGATCAAGCGCGAGCTGGTGGAGCGCGGCGCCATTTTCACCAGCTCGTCCGACACCGAGGTGCTGGTGCACCTCATCGCCCGCTCCGAGTCCGATACCGTCGAAGGCCAGATCAGGGATGCGCTCGAGCAGGTGGACGGCGCGTACAGCCTGGTCATCGCCGTCGGCCGGACGCTCTACGCCGTGATCGACAGCCGCGGCTTCCGCCCTCTCGTGCTCGGCCGCCTCGGTGACGGCATGGTCGTCGCCTCCGAGAGCTGCGCGCTCGACCTGCTCGGAGCCACCCCGGCATGCGAGCTGCAGCCCGGCGAATTCATCCGGATCGACGACGGCAAGGTGACCGAGCTGCCGCGGCTGAGCCCCCGGCCGGTGAGCCGCTGCGTGTTCGAGCTGGTGTACTTCGCGCGCCCCGACAGCACCGTCTTTGGCGAGTCGGTTGACCGGGTTCGCCGCGAGCTCGGGCGGCAGCTCGCGCGCGAGCAGCCCGCACCCCGGGGCGAAGTGGTGTTCAGCGTCCCCGATAGCTCGAACGCCATGGCCCTCGGCTTCTCCGAGGTATCGGGCGTCAAGCTCGAGTACGGACTCATCCGCAACCACTACGTCGGCCGGACGTTCATCAATCCGACCCAGGATCATCGCGTCGCCAAGGTAAAGATCAAGTTCAATCCGGTGCGCGACGTGATCCAAGGCAAGTCGGTGGTGGTGGTGGACGACAGTCTCGTCCGCGGCAATACCAGCAAGAGCCTGGTCCAGATGATCCGTGCCGCCGGCGCCAGAGAAGTCCATTTGCGTCTCGGCTCGCCGCCGATCACCGGTCCTTGCCTCTACGGCATCGACACGCCCACCACCGAGGAGCTGATCGCGTCCACGCACTCGATCGAGGAAATCCGCGAGTTTCTCGGCGTCGATTCTCTCGGCTACCTCTCGCTGCCCGGCATGCTGCGCGCCGCCGGCGGCGTCAGCGGCTACTGCCACGCCTGCTTCTCGGGCCAATATCCCACGCCTGTCCCGGGAGACCTGGTGCAACTGCGGCACACATCGCCACTCGTTGCGACACCCGTATGAGCGATCCGTACACCCAGCAGCCGCTGGTTTATTTCTTCGGCGGCGGCCGCGCCGAGGGCACCGCCGCCATGAAGGACGTGCTCGGCGGCAAGGGGGCGGGCCTGGCGGAAATGACCACGATCGGGATTCCGGTACCGCCCGGTTTCACCATCGCGAGCACCATTTGCCAGAACTATCTCGAGAGCGGCCAGTTTCCCCGACGTCTCCAGCTCCAGGTCGAGAACGCCCTGCACCGGCTCGAGGCCGCCACCGGGAAACATTTCGGCGACGGTGACGATCCCCTCCTGGTCTCGGTCCGTTCGGGTGCCGCGGTGTCGATGCCCGGCATGATGGAGACCATTCTCAATCTCGGCCTCAACGACACTACCGTCGAAGGCCTGACCCGCCAGAGCCAGAACCCCCATTTCGCCTGGGACTCCTACCGCCGCTTCGTGCAGATGTACGGTGTGGTTGTGTTCGACCTGCCCAAAAAGCCGTTCGAGCAGATTCTCGAGGAGCACCGCCACTCCTGCGGCGTCGAGCGCGATATCGACCTGCCGGTGACCGAAATGCAGGCGATCGTGCGCCGGTTCAAGGAACGGGTGAAAGAGGAGTCGGGTCGCGATTTCCCCGCCGATCCTCTCGACCAGCTCTGGGGCGCCATCGCCGCCGTCTTCGAGAGCTGGAACACCCGTCGCGCCATCGACTATCGAAAGCTCCACGACATCCCCGATGCCATGGGCACCGCGGTCAACGTGGTGGCCATGGTCTTCGGCAATCTCGGCGAGGACTCGGGCACCGGCGTCGCGTTCAGCCGCGATCCCTCTACCGGCGAGCGGGTGATGTACGGCGAGTATCTGCTCAATGCGCAGGGCGAGGACGTGGTCTCCGGCATGCGGACCCCGCTCCCGATCTCGACCCTCAAGGACCGGCTGCCGGTCTCCTTCCAGGAGCTGGAGCGGGTGGCACGCACCCTCGAGCGTCACTTCCGAGATTTGCAGGACATGGAGTTCACGATCGAGCGAGGCAAGCTCTACATGTTGCAGACCCGCCGCGGGCAGCGCTCCGGCCAGGCAGCGGTGCGCGTCGCGTGCGAGATGGTCGACGAGGAGCTCATCTCCGAAGAAGAAGCCGTCGCCCGGATACCTCCCAACGACCTGAATCAGCTCCTTCACCCCACGATCGATCCACACAGCCAGCTCGACCTGCTCACCACCGGCCTCCCCGCCTCTCCCGGAGCCGCATGCGGCACGGCGGTGTTCGACGCCGATCGGGCCGAGCGGCTCGGCCGGTCGGGACAACCGGTCATCCTGGTCCGGCGCGAGACGTCGCCGGAGGATTTCCATGGCATGGTGATGGCCAAGGCGGTGCTCACCGCCCGCGGCGGCATGACCTCGCACGCGGCGGTGGTGGCGCGCGGGATGGGCAAGCCGTGCGTGGCCGGCGCCCAGGCGCTCCAGGTGGACGAACGCGCAAGCCGCATGACGGTGAACAGCCGGACGATCAACGAGGGCGACTGGATCACAGTCGACGGCGGCACCGGGAAGGTGTTCGCCGGCCAGACCGCGCTGGTGACGCCGGAGCTCGGCAGTGACTTTCTTCGCCTGATGCAGTGGGCCGACCGGATCCGGCAGCTCCGGGTACGCGTCAACGCCGACACTCCGGCCGATGCGCACCGCGGCCGCGACTTCGGTGCAGAGGGGATCGGCCTCTGTCGGACGGAGCACATGTTCTTCGACGGCGACCGTCTGACCGCGATGCGGGAGATGATCGTGGCGCAGGACCGGGAGGGCCGCGAGCGCGCCCTTGCCCGGCTGCTCCCCATGCAGCGCTCCGACTTCGAGGCCATCTTCCGCGCGATGGAGGGGTTCCCTGTCACCATCCGGCTCCTCGATCCACCACTGCACGAGTTCCTGCCCAAGGAGCCATCGGAAATCGCGGCGCTGGCGGCGGAGCTCACGCTGCCGGTCGAAAAGCTTCAATCGCTCATCGATCGCCTCCGGGAAGTGAACCCGATGCTCGGCCTTCGCGGCTGCCGCCTCGGCATCATCTATCCCGAGATCACCGCCACGCAGGTGCGGGCCATCTTCGAGGCCGCGTGCACGGTGGCGGCACGGAAAGGCCGCGTCATGCCCGAGGTGATGATCCCTCTCACGGCCAGCGTCGTCGAGTTCAGGAAGCAGGCGCTCATCGTGCGACAGGTGGCCGAGGAGGTGTTCCGTGAGCGGCAGATCACGGTGCCCTTCCTCCTCGGCACCATGATCGAACTCCCCCGCGCCGCGCTCACCGCCGATGAGCTGGCCCGCGAGGCGCAGTTCTTTTCCTTCGGCACGAACGACCTGACCCAGACCACCTGGGGGCTCTCGCGGGACGACGCCGGGCACTTCCTGCCCTACTACCTGGAGCACGGCGTGATCGAAGCCGATCCGTTCCAGGTGCTCGACCAGGCCGGTGTCGGCAAGCTGATCCAGATGGCGTGCGAGCTGGGACGCCGCACCCGCCCCGATCTCAAGCTCGGCCTCTGCGGTGAGCACGGCGGCGAGCCCGCCGCGGTGGCCTTCTGCGATCGTCTCGGCGTGAACTACGTCTCCTGCTCGCC
>JBOHSC010000100.1:0-4599 GCA_050733115.1 Gemmatimonadales bacterium | reverse complement strand
GTCCGGGAGCTCGGGCTGGCGGTCGACGGAAAATCGCCGACGGTGGAGTCCGTGGCGTTCGGCAACTTCAGCCTCGAGGATCACTGGAATCAGGGTGACGCGCTGAACAAGATCGCCGGCGGGAAGTGGGACCTCGTCGTGATGCAGCAGGGGCCCTCGGCGCTGCCCGAGAGCAGGGCGTTGCTGGTCGAGTACGCCAGGAAATTTGCCGTGGAAATCCGGCAGAGGGGCGGCCGCCCGGCGCTATATATGGTGTGGCCCGAGTCGTCTCGTGCGGAGGTCTGGGACGACGTAACCGAATCCTATGCGGAGGCCGCGCGCTCGGTGAACGGTCTCCTGCTTCCCGCAGGGGAGGCATTCCGGTCCGCGCTGAGTATCGACCCGGGGCTCGAGCTGTTCGATCTCGACGGATTTCATCCCTCTCCCGCCGGCACCTATCTCGCCGCGCTCGTCATCTACGCCAGCGCGACGGGCCGCTCACCGCTGGGCATGTCGAGTCTCGCCCGACCGGTAGGGCTCTCACCCAGCCAAATTGAGGCCATCGAGGCCGGCGCCGCCGACGCCATCAAGCGTTTCGGCAATCCCTGACCTTCGTGCCTTCTCACTGGGACCCTCTTGCCGACCGGGCTCGAGGGAGGTTTCATCCATCTCTTCCTCCCCTCTCCCGAGGACCTGATGCGCAACCTGTTTCTCCTGCTCGCCTTGATCGGAGTCGGCGGAATCGTGATGGGTACACTCACCATCCTGCATTCCTCCCCGGGGCAGGCCGGACCCCTTCCATTCACCTTCGAGAATCACGGTGGGCCGGGTCCGATCCTCGCCGGCGTGATGCTGATCCTGGCCAGTCTCTATCTGAGATCCATCTGGCAGGGAAGGGAGTGAGCCTGATCCAGCTCCTCCGGGATACACTGGACCAGCTCGGTGGCCAGCATCGGCGGCGCATTCCATTCATCACGCCGGCGCTCGAGCGGCGGCAGCCGCGGATCGCCGCCGAGGACTACGCCGCGCGGCACTCGATCGACCACACCCTCGACCGCAAGGCCGAGCTCCGGCGTCTGGCGCCGACGAGGCCCGAAGCGGCCAGACGATATTTGCAGCTCCTCCTGTGGGAGCTGGAGGGCCTCCGGGAAATGGTGAATGTGCTCAAGGGCACGACCGCTGGGCGAGACCTCCATGAGTGCCTCGCCGAGGCCCGCGACGAGATTGAGCGACTCGAGATCGAGGTGGGTTGGTGCACGGCGTGGCTGGAACGATGGCCGAATACTCCGACCGCCTGAAGCGCGAGGTCGTCACCCTTGTCGTGCTCGTCCTGATCGTGGACGGGCTCTTCATCGCCGGCTACTTCGCGGCCAACCTGGTGCGCGCGTCGGATCTCGTCAAACTGATCTACACCGGGCTCTGGACGTTGATCACCTTGATCGTGGTGATTCGCGGGCTTACCCGGATTCGCGCGCTCCGGGCCGGACCACGCGAGTAGGGCTTCTCACCTCTTCCCGACCTCCCTCCCCTCGACACACTCGGGCAGTTCGGTCTTGACAGCTGTTAATTGGGCGATCTCGCTCTCTTCGGCTACGCGATCCAGACCGACGTGCGGCACCTCCCGACCGTCGTGCTCGACGAGTACGTTGCGGGCATGGCATTCCGGGACGAAGCGCTCGAGGGAGATGAAGTTGCCAGGCTGGTCTCCGGCCGGCACCCGGATCCTCACCGGGTGCTCGGCGCCCATCCGGCGGGTTGGGGTGTAGTTGTTCGGGCGCTCCACCCCGACGCCGAGTCGGCGGAATGCCTGCTGGAGCACACGTCGCCGGTGCCGATGACCCAGTTTGACGATACCGGCGTCTTTACCGCCTTCCTTCCCGGCCGCCACCTTCCCCTCCGCTACCGCTTCCGGTTCAGGTTTCCAGGTGGCGCAACCTGGGAGCAGGACGATCCCTATCGCTTCCTCCCGTCGCTCGGGGAGGTGGACGAGCACCTCTTGTCCGAAGGCACCCACCGGCGCCTCTGGAAGGTGCTGGGCGCCCACTCGCGGCGGATCGACGGGGTGGAGGGGGTGTCGTTCTCGGTCTGGGCGCCATCCGCGCTCGGCGTGAGCGTCGTGGGTGACTTCTGCCGCTGGGATGAGCGCCGGCTCCCCATGCGGCGCCTCGGCACCACGGGAGTGTTCGAGTTGTTCGTGCCCGGCGTCTCGCCCGGCGCCCTCTACAAGTACCGCATCACGGGGCCCGCGGGTGAAATCCGCATGAAGGCCGATCCGGTCGGGCAGGCAATGGAGCCGCCGCCGGGCACCGCCTCGCGCGTGGTGGCCTCGTCGTACCAGTGGGGCGACGGAGCCTGGCTGGCCGGCCGGCCTCACGCCGAAGGCCTCCATCGCGCGCCTGTCTCGATCTACGAAGTTCACCTCGGCTCATGGATGCGGGTGCCGGAGGAGGGGGGAAGGCCGCTGACTTATCGCGAGATCGCCCCGAAGCTGATCGAGCACGTCGCCCGCCTCGGCTTTACCCACATCGAATTCATGCCGCTGGCGGAGCATCCGTTCACCGCGTCGTGGGGGTACCAGGTCAGCGCCTACTTCGCGCCCACGGCGCGTTACGGCACCCCGGACGATCTCCGCTTCCTGATCGATGCCTGCCATCGCGCCGGGATCGGGGTCATCCTCGACTGGGTGCCGGGACACTTTCCCAAGGACGACTTCGCCCTGCGGCGTTTCGACGGCACGGCACTGTACGAGCACGAGGATCCGCGGCAGGGCGAGCACCCCGAGTGGGGGACGCTGATCTTCAACTACGGACGGCGCGAGGTGGGCAACTTCCTCATCGCCAACGCACTCTACTGGCTCGAGGAGTTCCACGTCGATGGCCTGCGCGTCGACGCAGTCGCCTCCATGCTCTACCTGGACTACAGCAGGACGGAAGGGGACTGGATCCCGAATACCTCGGGAGGACGGGAGAATCTCGAGGCGGTGGAGTTCCTGCGCGCGCTCAATTCCATCATCGCCGAGGAGCATCCGGCGTGCTTCGTGGTGGCGGAGGAATCGAGCCAGTGGCCCGGCGTCACCGCGCCGGTCGACCGCGGTGGGCTCGGTTTCACCTTCAAGTGGAACATGGGGTGGATGCACGATACACTCGTCTACTTCGGCACCGATCCTCTCTTCCGGCCCGGCCGCCACAACCTTCTCACCTTCGGGATGATGTATGAGCATACCGAGCGATTCCTGATGCCGCTGTCGCACGATGAGGTCGTGCACGGCAAGGGGAGCCTGCTCAGACGGATGCCGGGCGATGAATGGCAGCGGTTCGCCAACCTGCGCGCGCTCTTTGCCTACCTGTACGCCCGGCCCGGCAAGTCGCTGCTCTTCATGGGCTCGGAGCTCGGCTCGAGGCTGGAGTGGAATCACGACGCCAGTCTGGACTGGCATCTCGCCGAGCTCCCGCTCAACGCCGGCCTCATGCGGTATCTCTCCGATCTCTCCCGCGTGTACCGGGCACGGCCCGAGCTGTGGCGCGGCGACCCTGATCCGGAGTCCTTCTCCTGGCTCGATCCCGACGACAGCCAGCATTCGATCTTTTCGTTCTGGAGGCGCGATGGCGAGGACGTCGTGATCGCCCTGTTCAACCTCACGCCGGTTCCCCGCCACGATTTTCGCGTCGGGGCGCCGGACGGTGAGCGGTACCGCCTCCTCCTCTCCAGCGATTCTCACCGGTATGGCGGGAGCGGCTTCGGGCTGGTGGACTCGGTGGACACCGAGCCGGTGCCGTGGCAGCACCAGCCGCGCTCGTTCCGGATCGGTCTCCCGCCACTCGGCGCGGTATTGCTGGGGCGGGAGCGCTCATGATCCGAGTCTGGCCGGGGGCACCCTCGCCCCTCGGCGCCACCTGGGACGGCGAGGGCACCAACTTCGCGATCTTCTCCGAGCATGCCACCGCGGTCGAGCTCTGCCTCTTTGCCGCGCCCGACGCCGCCGCCGAAGTCGTGAAGGTGCCGCTCAGGGAGCGGACCGATCGGGTGTGGCATGCCTATCTCCCCGACGCCCGTCCCGGGCAGCTCTACGGGTATCGGGTCCACGGGCCCTGGGAGCCGGAGAAGGGGCACCGCTTCAACCCCGCCAAGCTCCTGCTCGACCCGTACGCCAGAGCTGTGAGTGGCACCATCCGGTGGAGCGACGCTCTTTCGGGATATGCCGCCCGGGGCCCTGAGGAAGGGCGCGATCTGCATCCCGACATGCAGGACAGCGCCCCCGGGATGGCCAAGTGCGTCGTCGTCGAGTCGGCGTTCAGCTGGGGGGATGACCGCCGGCCCGAGACTCCGTGGAATCGCACGGTGATCTACGAGGCGCACGTGAAAGGGATGACGGTGCAGCACCCGGACGTACCCGAGGAGCTTCGCGGCACTTATCTCGGACTCGCCACCGATCCGATCATCGAACATCTGCAGAGTCTCGGCGTCACCGCAATCGAGCTGTTGCCGGTCCAGCATTTCGTGACCGAGCGCCGATTGATCGAGGCCGGTCTCACCAACTACTGGGGCTATTCGACCATCGGGTACTTCGCGCCCGATGTCCGTTACGCCACCGGTGGGCTCGGCCAGCAGGTGGCCGAGTTC
>JBOHSC010000099.1:0-4416 GCA_050733115.1 Gemmatimonadales bacterium | reverse complement strand
GGGCTATCCCGACAAGTGGCCCGACTACACCGGGCTCGAGGTAAGAGCGGGTGACACCTACGGGAACGCAGAGCGCGCCTCCCTCTTCGAGTACCGCCGCAAGCTGGCGAGGCTGAACCAGCCGGTGGACCGCTCGGAGTGGGTGATGACGCCGCAGACGGTGAACGCGGTGAACCTGCCGGCCATGAACGCCATGAACTTTCCCGCCGCGATCCTTCAGCCGCCCTACTTCGATCCGAAGCGGCCGCTGGCGATGGACTACGGCGCCATGGGCGCGATCATCGGCCACGAGGTCAGTCACAGCTTCGACAACCAGGGCGCGCTCTTCGACGCCACCGGCCGGCTGCACAACTGGTGGACGCCGGGGGACTTCAAGCACTTCGAGGCGTCGTCGGCCCAGCTCGTGGCCCAGTACGACAAGTACAAACCCTTCCCCGATCTCGCGGTCAACGGACGGCAGACGCTGGGAGAGAACATCGCGGACGTGGCCGGCCTCAACGCGGCCTACGATGCCTACCGGCTGTCGCTCGGCGGCAAGCCCGCGCCTTCGGTGGCGAGCTTCTCGGGCGACCAGCAGTTCTTCATCAGCTTTTCCCAGAGCTGGCGGGAAAAGACACGAGAGCCCGCCCTCCGCAACGGCATCCTGACCGACGGGCACGCGCCCGACGAGTACCGGGCGTCCACCGTGCGAAACCTCGATGCCTGGTATGGGGCGTTCGACGTGAAGGCGGGCCAGGCGCTCTATCTGGCGCCGGGAGACAGGGTACGCGTCTGGTGACGGCGTAGCCTATCTGTCCAGTCGCGAAGAAGCCGAACCGACCATCCCGCGCGACATGATTTGACCGCAACCTGTCGCGTTCCGCGCGTTCTGGGCGAGAACGCTCCTATCCTTCCGCCTTCCTCCCACCCGGCCTTGCCCACCACAGCCTTCGCTGGTCCGGTCCGCTGTCGCAAATCGGGCCCTCTTTGTCGCGTTTGCGGCCTTGCGCCCCGGGGGCGGCATGCAAGGTTGGCACATTCCCTCGATGCCGACGCGGCGCGCCGGGGCGTTCCGAGCCCACTTCAGTCGGACAACGGTCCTTGCAGCAGAGCTACCCAGCGGAGGTGAGAACGTGCCAAGTATCCAGGATGTGGCCAATGACATCAACGCCAAGCTAGACCTGATCGCCACAAACACGGCGGCCACGGCGGCGGCTACCGTCCAGCTCGACAATCACCTCGAAGCCGGAGTGGTGACCCTTGCCGGCGGCTTGTTCGCCATCTGGGAAACCCAGAAGGAGACCAACGCGATCCTCGACTTCCACAGCCAGCAGCATGCCACGATGATCTGTCTGCTGGAGGCCGCGGACACACTCCTCTGCGGGATTAGCCGGAAGCTCACCACTCAGCTCGAGCTCTCGGAGCGCCAGGCGGTCGTGCTCGAGCGCCTCGGCTCCATCTTCGAGCTGGTCCACGCCCGGGAGGCTACGGAGTCCGACCGGCTGAGCGAGGTCCGGGCCGAGCTGGCGAGGTGCTGCCCGCCACCGGAAAAGAAGCCCGAGCCATGTCCTCCGCCGTGCCGTGAGCCGAGGGAAAAGCGATACGAGCCCAATGGCCAGGATTGGCGCCCTCCTGAGCCGCAGCGCATCGGCTGACGGCAGGGGGCAGCCATGACCATGTTTCTGCAGACAGACGCCACCGGCGGAGGTTCCGGCGGGGTGGACCCGAACCAGGCGATGGTCGACTTGGCGGTCATCGCCAACGGGGACACCGGCCTGGGCTTTACTCTGATTCCTCCCAATCAGCAGCAGGTAAACTACGCGAGGACGCTGGGCGGCACCCCGCCTGTTCGGCTCGATACGCTGGTGAATACCGCGTTCACCCTCGGCGGCAACGCCCTGTCGATCGTGATTCTCGCCGTGAAGTCAAACTTCGCGCTGAACGATGGCACGATGATTACCGTGGTGGGAGGGACGTCGCTGCCGCCGTCGGGCTCGGGGGCTCCGGGCGCGACGCTCAACAACACCACCAACTGCCTGGTGATTTACGACACCAGCCAATCGAACGGCCAGGGATACTGTGCGGCGCGGCTGGGAACGGGTGGGACGCTGGATCTCCAGACCACCAACCCGGTGATCCTCTATCATGAGCTGTCGCACGCATTCCGCATCGTGACCAACGCGAGCCTCGCTCTCACCGCGGCCTGCAACCCGTCGTCGCCGGAGGAGAATGCCGCGATCACGGACGAGAACGATCTCAGGACCCAGATCGCGGCCGTTGCCGGGACGACGGCAGTGCTACGAGATCCCGGGATCCATTGCGGCTCCACCTGCACTGGCGGCTCATCCAACTGCTGTGTGATCGTGACCGTGGCGTCGCAATCGGGCATCTCCGCGGAGGTGCAGGCGTTGCGGGTGCTGCGCGATAGAGTTCTGCGAAAGAGCGAGCTGGGTTTCACCTTCTTCGATCGATTGTTCCGGGCCTACTACAGCTTCAGTCCCCAGGTCGTCTCACTCATGGCCCGGAACCCGAACCTCCGCCCGCTCATTCTGGACGTGTATGTGCGACCCTTGATCCGATCGCTCCAGATGATTCAGCACCTGACCATCGATCGGGGCAACCAGGAGTCTGCAACGGCTCTGTTGCGCGAGATCGTCGATCCGGAAGGGGTCACGGTGCAGCAGGTGCTGGTATGGAAACTCCTGGACGGTGACCGTGCCCTCCTGGGGGAGACGGAAGCGGAGCTGGCGGCACTCCTCGAGGCACGCGCGACGGGAATCCCCCACATTCAGTGGGCGATGGTCGAGCCGGTCCAGATGTGGTTCAAGGCAATGGAGCAATTGACGGCCGGCGCAAGCCTTGAAACGGTCGGAGCGTGGTGGAAAGATCGAATCGATGAATGGGCGCCACGGGTGCCGATCGAACCGTTCTGGGGAGTGCTCACCCGGGCCGAGCTGGAAGGCGAGCTCCAGGTCGTCCGGGAAGTTCTCGTCACGAGTCGTGGTGGGCGCCGGCGATTCGCAGAAAGGCTCGCCGGGGCCTACCCGGAGTTGCCGCACGTCGCAGAGGTGGCGGTGCGGTGGAGCATGGGAGAGGAGACATGAGCAAGCAGCAACGCGGTGACCTTCAGGCTCAGGTCGGCTCGATCGAGCCGAGTGAGCAAGGCGTGACGGTGGCCCTCGCACTCACTAACACCGGCACCCGGACGCTTCACTACATCGGTGACGTGCGCGCCATTCAGTACGATGCGGCAACGAGGACGCTGCGGGTGCAGCTCTCGGATCGGGGCCGACCCCTGCCACCCGGGGGTATGGCGATCCAGCCCCGGTTCCGCACCGTCGATCCCGGGGGCAGGTCCGAGCTGGCCCTGGAGCTCCCCCGGACAATCGTCCGGATGGTTCCGACCGCCACTCCGGGCGCCGTCGCCCGCTTGGAAGAGGTCGACCTCACAGATGCCCAGCAGATCGAGGTGGAGATAGGCTGGAGCCCGACACCGTACTATCCCGACCCGCGTCCGACCGCTGAAAAGCGAAGCCCTTTCGAGGTGTGGGAGGAGGGGAATGTGCGGGTGACGGAACGAATGGGGAAGCGGAGGCGCTGACTACCACGACGGCCAAGGATCGGCCATGCCCAAGGCGAGAAGTACCCTCGAGCACCTGCTTCACTCCTTCCCCGAGGAACGGGAAAACCTGCGCCCGTACGTCGATCGGGCCAAGGCCTTCAGCAACGAGTGCGGCTGCTCGATGGGGGGCGCCTTCATGGTGGGCGCCCTCGGGCTCGTGGTCGTCTACGGCGTCCTCTTCGATGGGTTCGCCGGTCACAGCCGGCTGACAGACCTGCTGGGGGGAGCAGTGCTGGTCTGCAGCGCCGGCATCATCGGCAAACTGACCGGCGTTGGCGTCGCTCGAATCCGGCTCGCTCTGCTGTACCGCGACCTGCGGATCAGGTACGTGCTGGAAGGAGACTAGCCATGTCCACCTGCACCAAGTGGGTCGACAACATCGTCATCACCTGCAAGAACTGGAGCTCGCAGCTCGATTACGAGTGCACCAACTGGGCGGACGAGGGCTCCAACAAGTGCTCCGACTGGGCCGACGAAGGCTCCAGCAAGTGCACCTCGTGGGACGAATGCCATTGGTATACCCCCTGGGACTGCATCGCCGGGTTCTTCTGCCGGGCCTTCTACTGGGTGGCCAAATGGGTCTGCAAGGCCTACTACTGGGTGGCCAAGTGGGTGTGCAAGATATTCGCCTGGGTGGTGAAGGCGATCTGCGTTGCGTTCTCGTGGGCATTAGACCTGATCTGTGTCGCCTGGGATACGCTGCGGTGTGCCCTCCTGAATCTGTATAAATCGATCGGATCCATCTTCGGCAGGGGCCGGCCGTCGAGGCCCAAGATCGAACATGTATTCGTGCTGATGCTGGAGAACCGGTCGTT
>JBOHSC010000098.1:0-3398 GCA_050733115.1 Gemmatimonadales bacterium | reverse complement strand
CCTCAGCGCCGACACGGTGACCGTGGCGGCGGCCGGGTCGTCGGTGTCGACGGGGGCGACGCTGGAGGACACCGCCCGGAACCTCGAGGCGATGCGGATCGACATGGTGGTGATCCGCCACGGCGCTTCCGGTGCGGCCCAGTTCCTCGGCCAGCGCATCCGGTCCAACGTCATCAACGCAGGGGACGGCAAGCACGAGCATCCGACGCAGGGACTGCTCGACATCCTGACGCTGCGCGACCGGTTCAAACGGATCGAGGGGCTCAAGGTCGCCATCTGCGGCGACATTCTGCACAGCCGAGTGGCGCGGAGCAATATCTGGGGGCTCACCAAGCTCGGGGCCGAGGTGGGCGTTTGCGGGCCGGCGACACTCCTGCCGCGCAACGTGCACGAGCTCGGCGTCACCATCCTCCCGCGCATCGAGGACGCGATCCAGTGGGCCGACGCTCTCAACGTGCTCCGGCTGCAGCTCGAGAGGATGCAGGCGGGATTCCTGCCGTCGCTCCGCGAATACAATCGCGTCTTCGGCGTGACCAGCGAGCGGCTCGCGCGCGCGCCGAAGGATCTCCTCATCCTGCATCCGGGCCCGATGAACCGCGGTGTGGAGATCGACAGCGACGTCGCCGACGGGCCGCACAGCGTGATTCTGCCGCAGGTGACCAACGGCGTCGCGGTTCGCATGGCGGTGCTGTACCTGCTGGCTGGCGGATCGCCCGATTGGGCGAATCAGGCGGGGAGAGGGGAATAGCGTGCGACCGATCCTGATTCGCGGCGGCAGAGTCCTCGACCCCTCCCGCGGAATGGACGAGATCACCGATCTCTTCCTCCGCGACTCGAAGGTCGAAGCGGTGGGCCGCGATCTGGGACGCCCCGACGACGCGCTGGTGGTCGATGCGTCGGGCAAGGTGGTGTCGCCCGGATTGATCGATCTCCACGTGCATTTGCGGGAGCCGGGGCAAGAGGATGTCGAGACCGTGGCCACCGGCGCCATGGCGGCGGCCGCGGGCGGCTTCTCCGCGGTGTGCGCCATGCCGAACACCGATCCCGTCACCGACAATCAGGCGGCGGTCGGCTTCATCGTGAGCCAGGCGCAGCGGGCGGGAAAGGCTCGCGTCTATCCGATCGGAGCGGTGTCGCTGGGGCAGAAGGGACAGCAGCTGGCCGAGTTCGGGGAGCTGGTGGGGGCCGGCGCGGTGGCCGTGAGCGACGACGGAAAGCCGGTGACCTCGAGCCACATGATGCGCACCGCCCTCGAGTACTCCCGCACCTTCGGCATTCCGGTAGCCGATCATTGCGAGGAGCCGACGCTCGCCGCCGGGGGCGTCATGCACGAGGGCATCGTCTCCACCCGGCTCGGTCTCAAGGGAATCCCGGCCGCTGCAGAGGAGATCATGGTGGCGCGGGACATTCTCCTCGCCGAGCTCACCGGCGGCCACGTGCACCTCTGTCACATGTCCACGCGCGGGTCGGTCGACCTGATCCGCCGCGCCAAGGACAAGGGTCTCCGGGTCACCGCCGAAGCGTGTCCCCATCACTTCACCCTGACGCACGATGCCTGCGAGGGATACAACACCAACGCGAAGATGAATCCGCCGCTCCGCGAGCCGGCCGACCGCGAGGCGATCCGCCTGGGGCTGCGCGACGGAACCATCGACGTCATCTGCACCGACCATGCGCCGCACCACTACGATGCCAAGGAGCGGGAGTTCGATGACGCGCCCAATGGAATCATCGGGCTGGAGACGGCGCTCGGCCTCGCCATCACCGAGCTGGTGGAGAGCGGTCTGATCGATCTGGCCACGCTGGTGCGGCGCATGAGCGAGATGCCGGCCCGCATCTTCGGTCTTCCCGGTGGAACGCTGGCGCCCCGCTCCGCGGCCGACGTGGTGGTCTTCGACCCGGCCGCCCGCTGGACGGTGCGTCCCGAGGAATTCTTCTCGAAGAGCCGGAACACGCCGTTCGGAGGGCGCGAGCTGCGCGGGCGGGCCGACGTGACGATCGTGCGCGGGCAGGTGGTGTTCGAGCGGTAGCCTGCCGCCGGCGCCGCTCGCCGCCGCTACCCGCTGGTTCCCAAAGGCCCGACCGGATTAGATTTGCACGTCAGGATCAAATCGCTGACCTCGAGCGGCTGAGAGGACAATCCCGCCATGGCCACAACGACCTCCGGTTCCGATTCTTCGATCGACGCCCTTCTCCAACAGCGGGCGCAGTTCGAACAATGGCTCGCCCGTCTCGATTCCGCCTCCGACAAGGCGCCACTGGCGGTTCGGCAGCGTGTACGCGCGGACTACGACGGCCGGCTCAAGAATGTCATCGAGGAGCTTCGGAGCCACTCGGCGACGATCAGCGAGGAGCTGGAGCGGCATCGGTCGACGCAGGCTGGGCTCGATCGCGAGCGTCGCCAGGCGGAAGAGGAGCTGGCGGAAGCCGAGGTGCGGCACGCCGTCGGCGAATACACCGAGGACGAATGGCGCCGCATCAACGACGAGAGCCAGGCAAACCTCGGGCGTCTCCGTCAGGAGCTTGACACGGTCGGCGGCGAGATCTCGCGGCTGGCCGAGGTCCAGGCGCTGATCGCCGCGGCTCCCCGGCGGGCCGAGCCGCCTCCACCGCCGCCTCCTGTCGCGCACAAGGCCGACGTGGTCGAAGCGGCGCCCCAACTGATCGAGGAGCCGGAGCTCGCAATCGAGCACGACACGCCTCCGCCCTCGCCGGCCGCGCCGCCACCGGCGGCCTCTCGTCCCACGCCGACACCCCGGCGGGAGCCCGCTCCCGCGGCCGCACCTCCTGGAGATGAGCTCGCCTTCCTCAAGTCGGTTTCCGAGGAAGAGCGGAAGCCGGCCCAGCGCCGGCCCAGCAACCCGGGTGGAGGACACAGCGCGTCGCGCGCCGTGGAGACCTCCGCGTCGCCGTCGCAGGGCGGAGCCGCGGGGAAGACGGCGACTCCGACCGGCGCCAAGACGCTCAAATGCGGCGAGTGCGGTACGCTGAATCGGCCGACGGAGTGGTATTGCGAGCGGTGTGGTGGCGAGTTGGCGGGATTGTAGCTCAGGGTGATTGCGCTGGATTATGTCTCGTAAACATATGAGATGCTGTCGTTTACATGGCCTGATATGAAGTAGTTTCGAGATATGATCGCGGTCACGAACAAGGGGCCCGGCGATTCCGCCGGGCCCCTCGACTATCAACCACCACCGCCTGGGAGCTACTTCTTTTCCCCGGCGACCAGCTTTGCCAGCCGGCTCTTCTGGCGCGCCGCGGCGTTCGGATGGATGAGCCGCTTGCGACCGGCGCGGTCGAGCATCTTCACCGCTTCGGCGTATGCTGCCGTGGCCTCGCCCGCGGTGGCGGCACGGACCTTCTTGACGGCCGTGCGCAGCTTGCTGCGCTGCGTGCGA
>JBOHSC010000097.1:0-5170 GCA_050733115.1 Gemmatimonadales bacterium | reverse complement strand
GCGATCATCACCCGCTGCCGCATCCCCCCGCTCAACTGGTGCGGATACGCGTCGAGCCTCGAGGCGGCGTCCGGAATGCCGACTTCGGTGAGGAGTCGCAACGAGCGATCGCGCGCTTCCGAGCGGGACACCGGGAAATGCGCGCGGATTCCCTCGCCGATCTGGTCTCCGGCCGTGAGCACCGGGTTGAGCGACGTCATCGGATCCTGGAAGATCATTCCGATCCGGCGGCCCCTGATCCGGCGCAGTGCCTCGCCTTCGAGGCCCAGCACGTTGGTGTCGCCCAGGCGGATGATGCTGTCAGGCTCCACTCGGCCTGGAGGCGGGATCAACCGGAGGAGTGCCAGGCTCGTCAGGCTCTTGCCGCACCCCGACTCGCCGACCAGCGCCATCGTCTCCCCGCGATCCAGCGTAAACGACACGCCGTCCACGGGCTGCACCCGGTGCCCCAGCGCGCCAGGAAAGGAGACCCGCAGATTCTCGACTTCGAGAACTCTCGTCATGCGCCTCGGGGGTCCACGGCGTCGCGCACGGCGTCGCCCAGGAGGTTGGCGGAGAGGACGGTCAGAACAATCGCGATGCCGGGAAACACTCCGGCCCAGGGAGTGGTGACGAGAACCTCGCGCGCATCGAGGATCATGCCGCCCCATGAAGCCGCCGGCGGCTGGATGCCGAGCCCGAGAAAGGATAGCCCCGCCTCGAGAAGGATTACGTCTCCCACACCGAGTGTGGCCGCGACGAGCAGTGGGCCAAGAGTATTCGGCAGCAGATGCCGGAAGATAACGCGGCGCCGGGAAGCTCCCAGCGCCTCGGCCGCCCGCACATAGCTCTCCTCTCGCAGACGCAACACCTCCGCGCGCACGATGCGGCTGGTGCCGAACCAGCCGGTGGCCCCGATGAGCACGACGAGGGCCCACACCGGAACCCGCTCCGACATGGCCAGCACCAGCAGGAGGACGAAGAGCCGGGGAATCGCCAGTGCCCCATCCACCAGGCGCATGAGCATCGCGTCCACCACGCCGCCCCAGTAGCCGGCCACGAGTCCCACGATCGCGCCAAGGGTGATGGAGAGTCCCACAGCGATCAGTGCGACGGCCAGTGAGACCCGGCCTCCGGTGGCCACGCGTGCCAGCACGTCGCGGCTGAGCTGGTCGGTGCCGAACGGATGCATCACGCTCGGCGCGAGGCTCGCCCCGCCGATCGGATCGGGTTGGGCGAGCGGATCCTGGAGGAAGGGCGGAGAGAAGATGGCCGCCGCGGCGATCAGCAGGAGCACGATCGCCCCTGCGCGCCCGCGCGGGGTCCGCCAGGCACGGCGCAGCGGATCGAGCAGCACCGTCATGACACCCGCACTCGCGGATCGAGCATGGCATAGGCGAGGTCGGTGATCAGGCTGCCGAGGACGACCACCGCCGCGACCAGGAGCGACGTTCCCATCAGAAGGGGGTAGTCGCGATATCCCACCGCGCCCACCGCAAGGGAGCCGAGCCCAGGCCACGCGAACACCGATTCGACGAACACCGATCCCGTCACCAGGAGCGGCAGCCAGAGCCCGAAGAGGGTGAGCACCGGGAAGAAGGCGTTCCGCCAGGCGTGACGCCAGGTGACCGAACGCTCCGGGAGACCCTTGGCGCGTGCCGTCACTATATAAGGAAGGTGAAGCACCTCCAGCATGGCGCTCCGCTGATAGCGCATCGTGCCGGCGATGCTCACGACCGAGAGTGTCAGGGCGGGAAGCACGAGGTGGCGGCCCACGTCGGCGGCCCGGGCCAAGACCCCCGCGCCGGGGTCGAGCAGCGGATCTTCCATGCCCCCCGATGGGAGGAGATGCCACTTCACCCCGACCACCCACGCGAGCACCATCCCCAGCCAGAAGGACGGCATCGCATAGCCGGCGAGAGAGAGGAAGGTGAGTGACCGATCCAGCGGGCTCCCGCGCCGCTCCGCCTGCCGAACGCCGAGCCAGACGCCGAGGGTGAAGTTGAGGAGCAGGACGGCGCCGCCGAGCAGAAGGGTGGCCGGCAGCCGCTCGGCGACGAGCGATGTGACCGGCCGGCTGTACTGGATCGAAGTGCCGAGATCGCCGCGCGCGAGACCCCCAATGAACGTGGCGAATTGCGCACCGATCGGGCGGTCGAGGCCGTAGCGCTCGCGGAGCGCGTGAATCTGTGCGGGGGTGAGAGGGCGATCCTCGGAGAGCCGCGCGAGCGGGTCGCCCGGCGCGAGCCGCATGAGCACGAAGATGAGCGCGAGGGCGATGGCCAGCGTGACGATGGCCTGGGCGATACGCTGAAAGAGCCAGCGGCGCACTCTAGTACCCGTGGTCGTTCCGGCGCGCCGGCGACTCCACCGTCCATTTCCAGAGCGCGATCCAGGACGACTCCGGACGGATCGTCACATTTCCGAATCGCCGGTTGACTGCGAAGACGAAGCTCGGCGTGTACATGAACGCGGCGGGAGCGTCGTCCTCGATCTGCCGGAGGGCCGCGTGCCACGCCTCCTGCGAGTTGTCCATGGACCCGTTGGCGCGCTCGATCAGCGAGTCGACCATGGGGTCGCAGTAGTGGGCTATGTTCGTGCCGCCGTTGCAGGACCATCCCTGCGTGAGCCCGGACGGAGAAGGATCCTGTGTCGTCGCGGAGAAATCGATGTCGAATCGGCCGGCGTCACGTCGCTTGAGGTAGATCTCATAGTCGTACTGCTCGAGCCGGACGTCGATGCCCGACTGCCGGAGCTGCTGCTGGGCGATCAACGCCATCTGTTTTCGCGCCGAGCTCGTTATCGGGTAGCTCAGTGTGAGCCTGAGCGGTACACCGTTGCGGTCCAGTACGCCGTCGCCGTCGCTGTCCTTCCATCCCCGATCGGCGAGGAGCCGCTGGGCTCGCGATCGGTTGGGGCCCGCCGGCTTCGGCGTGCCGTGGCTGATCCACAGGATCGCCGACGCCGGTCCGTAGGGCACTTCGGCATACGAACCGTATGCCGCCTGAACGATCAGCCTGCGATCGAGCGACAGGATGATGGCTCGCCTGACGTCGGTGTCGCTCAGGATCGGGTGAGGCTTCGTCGAATCGGCCGGATCGCGCTGATTGAACAGCAGGAAGCCGAGAGTGGGTGACGGCACCGGGATGAGGCGGATGTCCTTATTGGCCCCTATCACCTTGAGGCGTTCCAGCGGCGGCAGGACGTTGTCCATCGCGTCGGCCTCCCCGCTCATCACCAGGTTCACTCTCGCCGATTGATCCGTCGCGGTACGAACGATGACGCGGGAAATCGCGGGCTTGCCGAGGAAGAAGCCGTCGTTGGCCGCCAGCTCGATGAACTGGCCCGGCACGCTTCGGACCCAGCGATAGGGGCCGTCGCCGATCGGATTGGTCACGAACGACGAGTTCGGCAAATCGGCCGGGGGAATCGTATCGAGGAGATGGGCCGGAAGCGGGGCGACGTGCCAGACCACGTCGTAGAACTGCTCGGCGTAAGGGCGGGAGAACCTGAAAACGACCCGCCGATCGCCTTCGGCGGTCACCGATACCAGGCGTCTCAACAGCTCCGTGAGCCGCGGCGCGATTGCCGGGTTGCGCGCGCGCTCGAAGGTGAAGAGCACGTCGCGTGAGGTTACTGGTACGCTGTCCTGCCACACTGCGCGCGGGTCGAGATCGAATGCCAGCGTTACCGAGTCGCGACGGGTCCAGCTCTTGGCCAGCACAGGAACGAACGAGTTGTCGCCGGCGGTGATGCCCTCGGGACCGACGTTGGCCAGCCGGAGAAAAAGGTGGTCCGCAATCTCCAGATTGGCGGTTTGCGCCGCCGGTCCCTCCATGAGGGTGGGGATCGGTATCGTCGCCTGCGCGCCGGTGACGATCACGACGGTGGAGCGCGGGTCGTGGGACTGTGCCCGAGCGGGCCATGCGGCGGCGGAAATGGCCAGCAGCAGCACCGCGGAGCGCATCACGAGCCGGCGCCCCAGGTCCACTCGGCCGACCGGAAACGTGGAGCATGCCGCTCGGAGGCCAGGACGACGTCGTGCGGCTGGTCGTGGCTCCGCCAGTCGCCGCGCCACCGCCGTGCCGCCGTCAGGGTCACGGCGTCGATCAGATCGTTTTCGTCGAGGGTCGAGCCGAGAATCGACCGCAGTGGCGCCGCGCGATCGCCCGGGGCCACACCGCGGGTGACAGCGCTGACCGCGGCCTGGTCGTCGTCGAGGAGAATCGAGCCGTGCTGCAGCAGAGCGTCTCCCTGTCGCAGCTGCGCGCTGCCCACCACCTTCCTGCCGGCGGCCATGATCTCGCCGCCGGCGGGGCAGGCAAAGCAGGCCCCCGAGTCCACCGGCACCGCGGCGCCCGGAGGCGCCAGCTCGGCTGGTACGCCGAGACTCCGGAGCGCATCGCGGATCATTCCGTGAATCTCCACATAGCTCTCGCGCAACGAGCCGAGCCCACCAGGACAGGCGACAGTGTAAGTCACTTCGCGGCCATGCCACACCGCGCGTCCCCCGGTGGGGCGCCGCACCACGTCCATGCCGAGCGCCGCGATACGCTCGGTATCATAGCGCACCGCCGCCGGCTCGTGCCGCCCGAACGAGAGACAGAATGGCGCCCACCCGTACAGGCGGAGCCAGCGCTCCCCGGCGGCGGCGCGCTCGAGAAGTGTCTGGTCGATGGCCATATTGGCCCATCCCGGGCGGGGCATGCGGTCCACCCACAACCGCCACTCATTCGCCATACGACTCCACCGGCGGGCAGGTGCACATCAGGTTGCGGTCTCCGTACGCGCTGTCGATGCGGCCCACGGTGGGCCACACCTTGTGCTCGCGAACCGCGCGGGAAGGATAGGCCGCTTTCTCACGAGAGTAGGGTCGCGTCCACTCGTCGGCAATGACCTGCTCCAGCGTGTGCGGCGCGTTGGTGAGCAGGTTCTGCTCCCGGTCGGCGCGTCCTGATTCGATCTCGCGGATTTCCTCGCGAATCGAGATCAGGGCGTCGCAGAAGCGATCGAGCTCTTCCTTGGACTCGCTCTCCGTGGGCTCGATCATCAACGTGCCGGCGACGGGGAACGACACGGTCGGCGGATGGAAGCCGTAGTCGATGATCCGCTTCGCGATGTCCTCCACGTCCACGCCGGCCGACTGCTTGAACGGACGCGTGTCGATGATGCACTCGTGCGCGACCAGGCC
>JBOHSC010000096.1:0-1604 GCA_050733115.1 Gemmatimonadales bacterium | reverse complement strand
CCTTGACCATGTTGGCCACCAGCGTGCGGGTGAGGCCGTGGAGGGCGCGGTGCTCGCCGCGATCGGTCGGGCGGTCCACGGTCAGCGTGCCGTCGGACTGCGTCACCTTCATGTCCGGGCTCAGGGCCTGGCTCAACTCGCCCTTGGGCCCCTTCACCGAGACCGTGCCGGGCTTGATGTCGACGGTGACGCCGTCGGGGACGGTGATGGGCTTTCTTCCAATCCGGCTCACTCAGATCACCAACCGCACATGCCAGTCGCGGCGCCGGGAGGGCAGCCCGCGATCTCAGTCATCGTTCTTGTCCGGCACCGCGCCAACATGACTCACCACACATAGGCGACGACTTCGCCGCCGACGCCCTTCTGCTTCGCCTCGTGGCCGGTCATCACGCCCGCCGACGTGGACAGGATCGCCGTGCCCATGCCGCCCAGCACCCGCGGGATCTCCCCGTGGGCAACGTAGCGCCGCCGGCCGGGCCGCGAGATGCGGCGCAGGCCGGTCACGACCGGGCGCCGTCCCTTCGTGTACTTGAGCTGGATCTTGATCACGTCTCCGACCGGGGTGGGCTCGACCGCGAAGCCGTCGATGTAGCCCTGCTCGGAGAGGATCCGCGACATCTCGCGCTTGAGGCGCGAGGACGGGATCTCGACCTCGGCGTGCTGCGCCGTGATCGCGTTGCGCACGCGCGTGAGGTAGTCGGATATGGGGTCGGTGAGCATCAGGGTCATCGGCAGGCCGGCTCCGTTACCAGCTGGACTTGGTCATCCCGGGGATGTAGCCCTTGTGGGCGAGCTCCCGCAGGCAGAGCCTGCAGAGGCCGAACTTGCGGAAGTAGGCGCGCGGCCTCCCGCAACGCCGGCATCGATTGTAGGCCCGGGTCTTGTACTTCGGCTTTCGTTGCTGTCGAACTCTCTGTGAAGTCTTTGCCATGGTTACTCGCTTGATTCCTCCTCGGCGGGGGGCGCCTCGCCGCCTTCGGCGGGTGCCTCTCCCTCCTCGCCTTCCTCGCCCTCCTCAGGGCGCTCCGGCTTCGCGTATGCCTCAGGGTTCTCCTCCTTGAGCTGCTCGAGGGCCGCCTGCTCGGCCTCGGCGCGCTGCCGGGCCTCGTCGCGCCGGCGCTCCTCTTCGGCGTCCTCGCTCTCGGCCTGGCCGGGCCGCCCCTCCTCGGCGAAGGTGAAGCCTAGCCCTAGCAGGAGCTCGAACGCCTCCTCGTCGGTCGGCGCGCTCGTCGTGACGGTCACGTCGAGGCCGCGCACCTGGTCGATCGAGTCGTAGTCGATCTCGGGGAAGATCAGCTGCTCGCTGACCCCGAAGGTGTAGTTGCCCCGGCCGTCGAAGGCGTTCGGAGGCAGGCCCCGGAAGTCCCTGACCCGGGGGATGGCCAGGGCGATGAGGCGGTCGAGGAACTCCCACATGCGGTCACCGCGCAGGGTCACCTTGGCCCCGATGGCGTTGTTCTCCCGGAGCTTGAAGCCGGCTATGGACTGCTTGGCCCGGGTCACCAGGGGCTTCTGGCCGGTGATGGTCTCGAGGTCCCGCACCGCCCCCTCCAGGAGCGAGGGCTGCTGGGTGGCCCGCCCCACGCCCATGTTGACCACGATCT
>JBOHSC010000095.1:0-4309 GCA_050733115.1 Gemmatimonadales bacterium | reverse complement strand
GGAACGCTGGTGTACTCCTGGCCCGAAGCGTACGACAAGGCAAAGGCCGGTGACCGCATCATCCGCCGGCGCCTCGCAGATCTCGGCCTGGAGTTCGAGCAGATTCTCACCGAGTTCGTGGGCGTCGATGCCACACACGGACGGCTGAGCGGGCCGCCCGATCCCGATATTCCCGAGGTGCAGCTCCGGATCGGCGTCCGCGCCCGCGAGCGCGCGCCGGTCGAGCGCTTCACCCGCGAGATTGCTCCGCTCGTCCTGACCGGACCGCCGAGCGTGACCGGATTCGCGGGCGGGAGGCCGGCGGTCGAGGAGGTCGTTGCCTACTGGCCGGCGCTGATCGACCGGCAGGAGATCGAGCCGCACGTGCGCGTCGAGATACTGGAGGCATGACGATGGCGAAGACCGCGAAGCCTGCGGGCGTCCGGCAGGTGCAGCTTCGATTCCTCGCCCACGCGCGCTCGGGAGACAAGGGCAATACCGCGAACGTGGGCCTGATCGCGCTCGAGCCGGAGTACTACCCCCTGCTCGAGCGCCAGGTAACGGCCCCGCGCGTGGCCCGTCATTTCAAGGGCATGGTACGCGGCGTGGAGCGCTTCGAGCTGCCCAACTTGAATGCACTGAACTTTCTGCTGCACGACGCCCTCGATGGGGGCGGCACGATCTCTCTCAAGACCGACGCGCAGGGCAAGGTGTACTCGACGGCCCTTCTGCGGATGGAGATTCCCGTGCCGCTTGCGCTGGCCCGCCGGATCCGCCGGCCGTGACCGAGGCGGCCGTGCCCCTCCGCGTTGCGCGCGATGGAGGTGTCCTCACTCTGACGCTCGACCGCCCCGACAAGCGCAATGCCCTGAGCGCGTCGCTGATCGAGGCCTTGAGCGATGCCCTCCAGCGCGCCGACCTCGACGCCGACACTCGGGTCGTGGTCTTGCGGGGCGCAGGCAAGGACTTCTGCGCCGGGGCCGATCTCGCCGAGCTCCTCGAGTCGGCCGACCGCGCCCTCGCCGAGAACGAGGCCGCCGCGCGCCTGCTCGGCTCCGTGTTCGAGCAGATCCGCAATCTCCCGAAGCCGGTCGTGGCGGTGGTGCAGGGGCGGGCCTTTGCCGGCGGGGCGGGTCTGGCCACGGCCTGCGACATCACCCTCGCCGGCACCGGCGCCCAGATCGGCTACCCCGAGGTCCAGCGCGGCTTCGTCCCGGCCATGGTGATGACGATCCTTCGCCGCCTCACGGGAGAGAAGACCGCGCTCGACCTGGTGCTCACCGGCCGCCTCCTGTCGGCGGAAGAGGCGCGCGCCATCGGGCTCGTATCGCGCGTTGTGCCCGACGCCGATCTCGATGCCGAGGCCGACAAGGTCGCGCGCCGGCTGGCCGGCGCCAGTCCCTCCGCGCTCGGACTCACCAAGCGGCTCTTCCACGAGCTCGACACCCTCCCATTTGCCGAGGGGATTGCGCTCGCGGCCCGGGTCAACGCCCTCGCCCGCCAGACTCCCGACTTCCGGACGGTCATCGCGCAATTTCTCGACCAGTGAACCATCTCAGGCTCTATCTCGCCGTCATCGGCCTCGCAGCCGCCCTCCTTGCCGTCACCACCGGTGACCGCCGGATCGGGTGGGCCGCCATCGCGATACTCCTCATCTATCTGATAGTCCGGCTGGTGCAACGAAAGCGCGGCTCCGCGAATCGCGGAGACGAGCCGGAGTCGTGAGCGGAGGTTTGTGATCCGGCTCACACCTCACCGGCGTTATGCGGGCTAGCTTATCCCGGCATTTCGCGCTGCATCGTGAACCGGAACCAAGGAGAGGGTATGCGGAGGGTAGCAACTGGGGTTGCGGTGATTCTCGTTGGCATGCTTGCAACCGCGAGCACTGCTCGGGCACAGGGTGCCGAGTTTTCGCTGGGCGGTGGGCTTTCCATTCCTTCAGGAACCTTTTCCGACGGCTCCAAGACCGGTTGGCACGGCCTGGCCGCGGTGTCGTTTGTACCTACCGGTTCGCCGGTCGGCATTCAGATCGATGGTGCTTACAACCAGTTCAAGTCCAAGGTCACCGGGAGCGACGCCAAGCTGCAGCTCATCTCGGGCACCGCGAATGCGGTCTACAAGTTCAAGACCTCCGAGGGCAGCAGGTTCCGGCCGTACCTCATCGGCGGCGGTGGTGTGTACAACGCAAAGCCCAAGAACCCCACCGGCACTTCCCAGACCAAATTCGGCTTCAACGCCGGGGCAGGTTTCGATATCAAGGCCGGCGGCGTGGGCCTCTTCGCCGAAAGCCGCTTCCACGATGTGTTCACCGACGGGCCAAACCTGAAGTACATCCCGATCACCGTGGGTGTCAGGCTCGGCGGTCACTAGTCGTCCCGCGGGAAGAGTACGGGCCGTCGCTTCATCGCGGCGGCCTTGTCGTTTTCGCCACTCCCGGCACCGTCATGCGCAATCGCAGTCCTCGTCTTCGCCGGGGCCCGACGAGATTCCGCCATGCCCGACACCATGGACCAGGCCCGACGGCTCCTCCAGCACCACTTCGGCTATCCCGATTTCAGACCGGCGCAAACCGGCGTCATCCGCTCGATACTGGCGGGGCAGGATACGCTCGCCATCCTGCCCACCGGGGGAGGAAAGTCGATCTGCTTCCAGGTGCCCGCGATGGTCATCGGCGGGCTCACCATCGTAGTGTCCCCCCTCATCGCGCTCATGCAGGATCAGGTTGCGGCGGCGGTAGCGCGCGGCATCCCTGCCGCCGGACTGCACAGCTCCCTCGAGGAAGCGGAGAAAGAGGAAATCTGGGCCGCGCTTCGCGCCGGCACCTTGCGGTTGCTGTATTCCTCACCGGAGCGTCTCTCCAGTCTGGCCCCACAGCTCCACGAAAAGCGCATCCATCCCACGCTGCTCGCCATCGACGAGGCGCATTGCGTCACCGAGTGGGGCCACGATTTCCGGCCGAGCTATCGCACGCTCGGAGCATCGCGCTACAGGCTTGGCGGGCCTCCTTGTCTGGCACTGACCGGTAGCGCCACTGCCGAGGTCCGCGCCGATATCGCAAGCGTCATGCGGTTCAGACCGGGTCGCTTTGCTACACACCTTGGCTCCTTCGACCGGTCCAACCTCTGGTTTGGCGTCGTTCGCGTGCGGTCGGAGCGCGACCGGCTGAGGGCGCTGCTGGGGCTGGTCGGAGGCGACGACCAGATGGTCATCGTCTATGCTCCTACCCGCGGACTCACCGAGTCGGTGACCCGCGCGCTCGCTCGAGCAGGCCATCGGGCTGCGCCGTATCACGCGGGTCTCCCGAAGGCCCGGCGCGCCGCGACTCTTCGGGACTTTCTAGAGGATCGTGTCGATGTGATCGTGGCCACCTGCGCGTTCGGCTTAGGCATCGACAAGCCGGATGTCCGGCTCGTCGTTCACTGGACGCTTCCCGCCACTCCCGAGGCCTACTATCAGGAGGCCGGGCGCGCCGGACGCGACGGCGCCTTCGCGCGGTGCGTGCTTCTGTGGCGGCAGGGTGATGCGGAGCTGCACCGGCGGCAGCTCGAGGTCACCTTTCCGCCCCGCGCCGTGCTCGAGAAGTTGTGGAACCAGGGAGAAACCAGGGGAGTGGCCGAGAATGTCCAGGCGTCGGCCGAACGTCTCAGGCGTGAGCTGAGGCCCGAGTCTGGACCCATCGATTGGAGTGGGGTGCAGGAGCGGCGCCGCCGGGCCGAGGCGCGCATTGCGGCGGTCGAGACATATGCCTCGGGAAAAGCGTGCAGGCGTCGCGCTCTCCTCGGCTACTTCGGAGAGCGCCTGGAGCGGTGCGCCGGGTGCGATCGATGCGGTCCGGCTCGAGCCGTTGCCGCTGTCAATCCGGTTGTGGCCGCGCGCCTCGGTGCGCTCCGCCGTGAAGTCGGAGGCCGGCGCGGACCCTGGGGCGGCGCTCTACTCGAGCCCGACGTGCTGCTCCGGCTGGCGGAGCGCCCACCCTCCCGCGTCGGGGAGCTCGCGGAAGTCCCCGGCGTCGGAGCGGCTCTCGCCGAGAGCCTCGGAGGTACTATCCTGCGTGCACTGAATGCCGGCGCCGGCTCAGGTAAGGTAAAGGACGCACCGCCGCCGCTCCGGCAATCGCTCGAACGGTGGCGGTCTCGTACCGCCGCCTCGATGGGCGTGCCGGGGTACCGGATCCTGAGCGATGTGGCCATCGAGGCGCTCGCCTCCGGCATCGTCGGCGACCGCTCGTCGCTCGCGCGCCTTCCTGGGGTCGGCCCGCGCACGCTGGCCAAGTTCGGAGAGGAGTTGCTGCGGCTCGTATCCCCGGCGTGACAGCCCACCGCGGCGGAGC
>JBOHSC010000094.1:0-2201 GCA_050733115.1 Gemmatimonadales bacterium | reverse complement strand
GCGCCCGGGCGAACCATTCGAGCATGTTGCCCTCCGTTCACTCGGCCTGGTCGAACCAGGAACCGCGAGAATGGCTGCGGGAGCGTATCATCGGCGACTCCGGCTCCGCCGATCCCCTGAGGTGCCGGCGAGTAGGACGTAGCCGATCACCGCGGCGACGAGCGACCCCGCGAGAACACCGAGGACCGCCTTCACCGCCAGTTGGGGCGCGCTCTCGGCGAAGGCCAGATTTGCAATGAACAGACTCATGGTGAATCCGATGCCACACAGGATCGACGCACCGAGGAGCGAGCTCCAGCTCGCCCCTTCCGGCATTCGCGCGAGCCGCAGGCCGATCGAGATGACGCTCATCACGAACACGCCGACCGTCTTGCCGACGAGAAGCCCCGCGGCGATGCCGAGCGGCACCGGATCGAGGAGCGACCGGAACGACATGCCCTCGATGGAGACCCCTGCGTTCGCGAAGGCGAAGAGGGGCATGATGCCGAATGCCACCACCGGATGGAGTTCGTGCTCGAGCCGTCGAAGCGGCGATGCGACCTGTGGGTCATCGGTCCGGATCGGGATGAACAGAGCGAGCGCCACGCCGGCGAGGGTGGCGTGGATCCCGGACTTCAGCACGGCCACCCACAGCACGAGGCCGACGAAGAGATACGCCGGGACTGACATCACCCGGGTCGCGTTGAGGATCGCCAGCGCGGCGATCGCCGCCATTGCCACACCGAGCGAAGCCCATGACATTCGCTCGGTGTAGAGGAGCGCGATGATCAGGATGGCCCCCAGATCGTCGAGGATGGCGAGGGTCAGCAGGAACACCTTCAGGCTCCGGGGTACTCTCGGGCCCAGGAGTGAGAGGACGCCGAGGGCGAATGCGATGTCGGTCGCCGCCGGGATCGCCCAGCCGCGGGCAGCGACGGGGTGACTTCGGTTGAACCACCAGTAGATCGCCGCGGGCGCAGCCATCCCACCCGCGGCGGCGAGGGCGGGTAGAGCGATCTGGGCGCGGCTCGCGAGCTCGCCCTCCATGACTTCTCGCTTGATCTCGAGTCCGACGAGGAAGAAGAACACCGCCATCAGGCCGTCGTTGATCCACAGGACCAACGGCTTCGCCACTCGGAGCGCACCGATCCGAATCTCGACTGGCGTGTCGAGGAACGCCTGGTAGAGACCCTCGGCGCGAGTGTTCGCGAGAACCAGCGCGACCACCGTCGCGAGCATCAAGAAAATGCCGCCCGCCGCCTGAAGGCGCAGGAACTCGCGGATGGCTCCGGCCGCTCGGTCACTCGCCTCGCTGAGGTAGCCGATGGGCGTCGCCGGCTTCTTCACGAGTAGCCCTTTCGGCTGGAAGGGGCCGCGCCTAGCGCAGCAGGAGTGGCCAGTTCAGGATCAGGCGAATGTCGGGCAGCAATCTCGGGGTGCCCTGGAGCTCGATCAGCGCGGCGCGAGTCTTTATCTGGAGACCAGGTCGGCAGAAGTGCCTCGCTGTGAGGCCCCTCGGCGTCGGCAGCCCATCCGGTCCCGATCCCGGCGAAGAGGATCAGAGTAGAGACCGCCAGCCCGCCCACGCTTCGACACCACGTCGCCCGCATCGCATCCTTTCGGGGTCCAGCAGAGACGAGCACATTCCGCGGCACCGCTCGGAATAGGACTAGGGTCCTATATCGATCCGATACACCCACCCATACCATGTGGCCCGGTTGGGGCGGAGTCTATACCTACATCGGAGCGTCGCTGAAGGCGCGGGCCGATTCCAGCCCGTGATGGTGATACGGACCGAGGAGAGTCGGGCACGATGAGGGGCATCGCGGACCTGCTCCATGGGCACCCGGAGCTGGCACTCTTCCTGGCGCTGCTGCTCGGTCAGATCATCGGCCGGTTTCACGTCAAGGCGTTCCGCCTCGGGTCGGTCGTGGGACCCTCATCGGGGGAATCCTGATCGGCATCCTCGCCCGCCCCGAGCTGACCGACCTGCTCCGCTGGGTGTTCTTCTATCTCTTCCTCTTCTCGATCGGCCATGCCGTCGGCCCGCAGTTCTTCGGGAGCCTCCGCCGCGAGGCGCTGCCCCAGATCGCCCTCACGGTCATCATGAGCGTGACCGGCCTCGTGACGGTCATCGTGATGGCGATGCTCCTTCGACGCGGGCATCGCCGTCGGGCTGCTGTCGGGTGGCCTGGCTCAGTCGGCGGCGCTCGGGACGGGAC
>JBOHSC010000093.1:0-2295 GCA_050733115.1 Gemmatimonadales bacterium | reverse complement strand
GTCCTGCTCTGCGCCATCGGCGCGTTCACGATCATCACCGATCACGACGCCAGAATCCGGGCGACCGCGGAGATTCTCGGGCTCCGTCACGAGGCCGAGCTCTCGGCCGCCCGCGCGCACGGCGAGGCGGCGCGGGCCGACGAAGAGCGGAAGCGTGCCGAGGATGAGGCCCTCAAGGCCGGTGATCTGGCGGCGGAGGCGGAGGTGTCGGCGCAGGAAGCGGCCGATGCGATGGCGGAGCTGGCCAGGAGCGAACGGGAGATCCGGGAGTTCTTCGAGAACGCCACCGTCGGACTTCACTGGGCGGGGCCCGACGGGACGCTCCAGCGAGTCAACGCCGCCGAGCTGAAGATGCTGGGATACGACCTGGAGGAATACGTCGGAAAGCATGCCGCCGATTTTCACGTGGATCGTGATGTGATGGAGAACGTCCTCCGGCGGGTCCAGGCCGGAGAAGTCGTGGTCGATTGCGAATCCCGCGTCCGCTGCCGCGACGGCAGCATCAAGTACGTCCTGCTCGACTGTAGCGGCTACTATGACGGTGACAAGTTCGTTCGAAGCCGCTGCTTCACCCGCGACATCACCGAGCGAAAGGCGGTCGAGGAGCGGCTGCGGCAGGTCGACCGGATCGAGTCGGTGGGGCGGCTCGCCGGAGGCGTGGCCCACGAGGTGAACAACCAGATGTCGGTCGTGCTCGGCGCGGCCGAGTTTCTCCTCAGGCGGACCGACCTTCTCGCGCCGGCGAGGGCCGATGCGGAGCTGATCAAGAGCGCCGGCGAGCGCTCCGCCGCAGTCACGGCACAGCTCCTCGCGTTCAGCCGCCAGCAGTTCCTTCGGCCTCAGGTGCTCGACCTGAACGCGGTGATCTCGGAATTCGAGCCGGTTCTGCAGCGAGTCATCGGTGAGCGGTGCAACCTGGCGTTGCGGCTTCAGCCCAGCCTTCCGCACATCCGGGCCGACAGGGGCCAGCTCGAGCAGGTACTGCTGAACCTGGCCCTCAACGCCCGCGATGCGATGTCGGGTGGCGGGACGCTGACGATCGAGACCGGGGTCACCATCTTCTCCCGGGAGCACATCGACCGCCGCCCGGGCATCGACATCCGCCTCGGTCCGCACGTCTACCTGGACCTGTCGGACACCGGTCACGGCATTCCCAAGGACCTGCAGGAGAAGATCTTCGATCCCTTCTTCACCACCAAGCCGGTGGGCCAGGGAACCGGGCTCGGCCTGTCCACCGTCTATGGGATCGTGAAACAGTCGGACGGGTACGTCTGGGTGTACAGCGAGCTCGGCGTCGGGACTGCCTTCCGGGTCTACCTGCCGGCGGTGAGTGCCGAGATGCCGGTAGGAGGCCGTCCCGACGTGCTGCCTCCCCGCAACTCACATGAGACGATTCTAGTGGTCGAGGACGAGCCGTCGGTCCGTGAGATGATCGTCCGGATCCTCAGTGCCGAAGGCTACACCGTGCTGGAGGCGGAAAACGGGACGGAGGCCCTGGTGACCGTCCAGTCCCACGGGTCGCCGATCGCGCTCGTGCTCACCGACGTCGCCATGCCCGAGATGGGGGGGCAGGAGCTCGGTGCCCGGCTGGCCGCCCTCGTCCCTGCGGTCCGGGTGGTCTACATGTCAGGCTTCACGGACGAGGAGGTGGTGCGCCGGGGCCTGCTGCGCCAGGACGTTCCGTTCGTTCAGAAGCCGCTCATGCCGGACGCGTTGATGGAGCGGATTCGTTCCATACTGGACAGGGGGAAGGAGTAGACCGCCGGGTCAAAAGTCACAGGTCGCGAGTCGAAGGTCGCACTCGACCGCAGTCCCGGCTGGCCCCGGACGGCGGCCTGCCACCTGCTACATCCCTGTCCGACCGCTGCAACTAGCCATCCTATCACGTCTTATCTAAGGTGTTGATTTTTCGCATCTTAGATGATATATTCGCCCGTCTTAAATTGAGTCGGCCCCAATTTACCCGGGCAGGCAGAGGGTGCGAGGGCGGGAGTCCTCAGGAGGCGTCCAGAGTGACCATTAAGGCACGTAGCAAGCGTCGCCCGGTGCGACCGGCGCAGATCGCTCGTGCAATCGACGAAGGCCGTGAGAGCCTGGATCTGTATCTTGATGAGATCAGCAGGGTTCCGCTCCTCAATCGTGAAGAGGAGATGGAGTTGGCCCGCAAGGCGTTCAAGGGAAATGTGGCCGCGCAGGAACGGCTGGCCCGCCACAACGTCCGCTTCGTTGTCTCAGTGGCCAAGAAATTCCAGAACAGTGGAGTGCCGCTCGTCGATCTGATCGGTGAGGGCAACC
>JBOHSC010000092.1:0-5190 GCA_050733115.1 Gemmatimonadales bacterium | reverse complement strand
TTGCGCCGTCACGTACTCCTTCTCCGCCAGCGCCGAATAGCGCTGCACATCCAGTTGGGCGTTGGCCGCCTGCGCGCTGTCGCGCGCGAGTGTTGCCTGCGCCTGGGCCAGCGCCGCCTGGAAGGGTCGCGGGTCGATCTCGAAGAGCACCTGACCCTTCTGCACTTCCTGTCCCTCGTTGAACGCGATCCGCTGGAGGAGGCCGCTCACCTGCGGCTGCACCGCCACCGTCTGAAGAGGCTCGACGACACCCGGCGAATGCAGCTCGAAGGGCACCGAGCGCTGCTGGGCGGTGGCAACGGTGACCGGAACGGCCTGCGGAGGCACCGGGTCGCTCTTCTTGCAGCCGGCTGCGACGAGAAGGGAGAGGGCGGCGATCGCGGACGCACGGAAAGTCATCATCATCGCGGGGAAACCGTGGTGGTGTCGTTGGTGAGTCGGAGCGGATTCTGGCCCCGGGCGTCGAGCACTCCCGAGTCGTGCGCCAGCTGCGAGAGCGAGACGCTCCAGGTCAGGCGGGCGTCCACCAGCTGGGCGCGGGCCTGCGCGAGGGCGCTCTGGGACGACAACAGATCGAGGACGGTGCCCACGCCGGCCTTGTACCTCGCGAGCGCCACTTCGTTCGACTGCTCGGCGCTGCGAATCAGCACCCCTGCGGTGCTCACCCTGCGCGTGGCCGTCTGCAGAGCGTAGTACGAGCTGAACACCTGAAAGACCACTTGCTGTCGCAGCGACTGCGTACGGGCCTCGGCGGCCTCCGCCAGCCACCGAGCGCCACGAACATCGTACTGCCTGGAGAAGCCGTTGAAAATCGGAATGCTGAGCCCAAGCGAAAGGTTGTAGCTGTTGGCGCCGTTGGGGATGGTCGAGGTGTATGTCCGGCCACCGGTGGCGGTGAGCTCGAGCGAGGGTAGCAGATTGGAGCGCACGTTGCCGACTTGCGCCTTCGACGCCTGCGCCTCCGCCTGGGACGCCGCGAGATCAGGGCGGCCCTCGAGCGCCGAGGCGATGAGTGCGGCCACGCTGTCGGCGAGCGGCGCCACCGGCACCGTCGCAGCGGTCGAGTCCACGTCGTACGGGACATTGGCGGGAAGTCCGAGCGCCAACGCCAGCGCCCCGCGTGCCGTCAGGAGGTTTCCTTCAGTTGTCTGCAGATCGAGCTGGGCCTGGCTCGCCGCGGTCTGTGCCTGCAGCACGTCGGCGATCGTCCCGAGGCCTACCTTCCGGCGCTCCGCCGCCGCCTCGAGATTCGCCTGCGCCTCGGCCAGCGAGGTACGCTGGGATTCGAGCAGCGATCGAGCGGCCAGATACTGGAAGTACCCGACCTGGATCTGCAGCACTACGTCCTGAATCGTGGCGTTGTGGGTGAAGCTGGCGGCGATGGCCTGCTGCCTTGCCGCCGACACCCGGCCCGAGCGCCCGCCGAAATCAAAGAGCAGGTAGGTGAGCGTCGCGCTCGGCGTGAGCACCGACTGCTGGACGCCTACGCGACCCGCGCTCGCAACCGTCTTGATGCGCTGCGCGGTTACGTCTCCGTCGATCTCCGGAAGCCACTCTCCCTTTGCCGACCCGTAGGCGGCCGCTGACGCTTCGGCGTTGGCCCACGCCGTCCGGGTCTGGGCATTGTTCCTGAGACCCAGCTCGACGATCTCGGAGAGGGTGAGCTGATGGATCCGGTCGGCGACATCGGGCGGAATGGCCATCGCCACCGAAGTATCGGCCTCGGTAATGGTCCTTTGCTCGGCGGCGGGCGGGGTCCACGGCTTTTCCGGCGCGGGTGAAGCGGCGGGAACGCCTGAGACGCTCGGAGTCCCCACGCACGCTCCAAGGAGCAGGAGCGACAGCGCGCCGGGCAGGCGGCCGAGGCGGGCGTTCATGAGTGGCGCCCGGTGCTCGCCAGGCGGCGTGGAATGCGCTCGTGGCGCTCAAGGGCGTGGCGGACGGCCGAGATCATCGTCGCGTAACCGTCTTCGAATTCGGCGAGTCGCGCGTTCACGGCCGCACTCCTGATCGGCAGATTTCGTCGGGCATCTCCCACCACCCCCGAGAAGCGCTGCCAGCGCGCGAGCCGCTCCGCAATGCTGCGCGCGAAGAGATCCGGCGCCACCTGGTAATAGTCCCGGCGGTCACCGGGTATGGATATTCGCTGGGCCACACCAAGGCGGGCCAGTAGCCGCGCGTCCGTGCTCACACTTCCTTTGCTCACCCCAAGTGCCTCGGCCAATGCCTTGAGGGTGACGGGGCCCTCGCTCACGAGAAGGAGGCCAAAAATCCGGCCCGCGATGCGCGGAAGGGCCTCGGTCTCGAAGTGCTGGCCCATCGTGTCCGTATAGCGGGCCATCGCGAGGTCCATGAGCATCCTGGGGAGGTGTGGCAGCCGAGGTAAATACCTGCAAAACATGAAGTTCAGTCAAGACTGAACGTTTTGGGCACATGGAGAGTACACACGACGAGGAGAATTTGCTGGAAGGAGGAAGGAGCCGCTCAGACCTTCACACCGAGGAACCAGTGCACGGCGTCGCGCACGATGGCGGGCGGAACCTCGTGGCCACCATCGAACTCACGGTAGCGTACGCGGTATCCCGCTTCCCGCAGCTCGGGTACCATCGTCCGGCTGCTGCGGTCAATCGGAATGACCCGGTCTCCGGTGCCGTGGGAGACGAAGAGCTGGGGGAGCCTGACGGAGGAAACGGGGAGAAGGAAACCAGGAGAGAAGGCGACGCCTCGGGAAAAGAGATCGCCGTTGGACCGGGCAAGCGCGAGCGAATACGTGGCGCCGTCGGAGAATCCGGCCACCGCCATCCGGGCCGGATTGACCGAGCAGCGGGCGAAGACGCCGGCCAGGGCCCGATCAATGAAGGTCACGTCCGGCCCGAACTCGTCGGTGATGGCATCCCAGGTGTGGCCGCGGGAGTCGGGCAGCAACACCAGCAATCCGGCGCGATCGGCATATGACTCCAGAAATCCCAGGGCGTTCTGCCCATTTCCGCCGGAGCCGTGAAGCATGAGCACCAAGGGCGCGGGAGTCGTGGCGCTGTAGCGTCGGGGAACGTAGAGCACCCCATCCCGGTTCGAGCCGAGCCCGAGCGGCTGAGTTCCCGCCTGAAGCGCGGTGAGAGGCGAGGAGCCGGGGCGGGAGCCGAGGCGCGCCTTACCCGCTTCCGGCGCAACCAGGGCACGAGTGCCACCGGGGCTGCCGCCGCATGCCGCGGCGAGACCGGCCGCGACCCCGGCGCCGCCGAGCCTCAGCAGATCACGCCGGGTCAGCCGTACCGTCCGCTCAGAAGGCGATCTCGCCGATGTCGATCGTCTTTCCCGCCTTTACCTCGACCTTTTTCAATTCGCTCTCCGCCTGGCGTGCGAAGTCCTCTGCCACGACCTGGTAGAAGCCGGGCCGGAGAAACGATGCGGTGAAGCGTCCGTTCGCGTCGGTGCGCGCGCTGGCAAGCAGCGGGCCGAGAACAGCCGACGTGTCGAATGCAGTGTGGATCGATATCCCTGCGTTGACGATCGGCGCGCCATTGTCCGCACGCCGCACCAGGCCCGTCACCCCACCGGATCCCGACCGGGCGATCGCCCGCAAGGATGGAACGAAGGTGAAGCCGCCGTTCCCGTCGTAGAGGAAGCTCCGCCCCACATCGAAATCGATGACGAGGTCCTCGCCGTTCTCGTCGATGGCGACCGGCTGCTCCACCTGCGCGTAAAGGCTCGGGTTCCCCCCTTTCGCCTGCCAGTTGATGCCCGGCGTTCCAGGAGTCGTCGTGGTGACGATGGTGTGGCCGGCCTGGTCGGTGATGCTGGAGCGAGCAGGGTCGAAGATCACCCGCACTGCCCTGTAGTCTCCGGGAGGGACAACCGCGCCGCCGAGGAGAGAGGTCGCGCCATTCTGGAGATCGAGGAGATTGAACGCGCGATCGGGGGTGGCCACCGTGACCCACGGAAGGCCCGCATCGGAGGTATCGGCATGCAGGGCGAGGGCGATACTCACGACGTGGATGTCCACACGCGTGACGTCGTCGAAGGGGAAGGGCGCATCAGTGAGAAACACGGAGGTCCGGCCCTTCGTCGTGCCGGGACCCTGGGGGCCGGTCTCCCCCCCAGTGCAGGCCAGCGCCAGGACCAGGCCGGCCCCGAGTGCAAGTCGTACGGTACGCATCGTCGTCTCCGAATGATGAGAGAGCCTTCGAGCCTCGCCATTCCCAAAGACTCCCCCATTTCCCCGTTCGTCACCGCACCTGCCTCTGGCCAGGCGCCGGGATCGGGGTTGTCACATGGGAGGGTCGAGGGTGGTCTATCCAAGATGAGCGACAGCGACGCCACGCTCGTCGCCCGGACGCTCGACGGTGATCTCGGCGCATACGCCAGCCTGATGGCGCGGTACCGCGATTCTTTCGGGCTCTACGCGCTCCGGATGCTGGGAAACCGCGAGGACGCCCAGGAGGCGATGCAGGACAGCTTCGTGCGGGCCTATTCCGCGCTTCGGCATTGCCGGCAGCCCGACCGGTTCGGGGCCTGGCTCTTCCGCATCGTGGTCAATCGCTGCCGCACGGTGCGGCGGAAGCTGCTCCGCGACTGGAGGTTCGGCGCCGACCTGCCGCACGACGCGCAAGCGCGCGGCGACGCGGCGGCGGCGCTGGAGTGCCGGGAGGAAATCGCGCGGGCGCTCGGCCGGCTCCGCCCCCGCTACCGCGAGGCCTTCCTCCTGCGTTACGTACAGGGGCTGGAATACGAGGCAATGGCGCGGCTCACCGGTGCCAACGAGCCGACGTTGCGCATGCGGGTCAAGCGGGCAGTCGACCATCTTCGCGAGTCACTCCGGGACAGCCATGGCCGTTGAACGGGATGAGGGTACCGAGGACGAGCTGATCCGGAACGCCGTCGCCGAGCTCCGGCGCCCGGTTGCGCTCGATCCGGCAATCGATACTCGAGCGCTCGATGCGATCCGCGGCCGGAGGAAGGCCGAGGGTCGGCGCCGCTGGATGGCGGCGGCAGCCGCGGCGCTCGCCGCCGGAGTGGCGCTGGCGGTGCTGCCCCACCCTCGTGATCCGCGCGCCGACGAAACGCGCCAGGTTCAGTTGCTCATTTCGGCACCCGCCTCCCACGTTGCCGTGGTCGGCGATTTCAACGACTGGGATCCGGTGGCAACGCCACTCTGGCCCACCGCCGATCCCGGCGTGTGGACAGTTGAGC
>JBOHSC010000091.1:0-1597 GCA_050733115.1 Gemmatimonadales bacterium | reverse complement strand
GGTCGAGCCGATCTGCGCGCAGCTGCCGATCGCCCCCTCCACCTACTACGAGGCACGTTCACGGCCGCCTTCTGCTCGGCGGCTTCGCGATGGGGAGCTGAAGCTCCAGATCGCCCGCGTGTTCAAGGCCCACCTGTCGGTCTACGGGGCCCGCAAGACCTGGCGTCAGCTGAACCGAGAGGACATCGAGGTGCCCGGTGCACCGCGGCGCAGCTGATGGCAGAGATGGGGGTCCTGCGACGCTGATCGCCGCCCTAGAACCACCGTCTGCACTGCGCCTAGTATCGAAGAAAGGCTAGCTCCGTACGCGAAGGCGCCAGCTGAACGAAGGGACGCCGTGCCGGGAGAACTCGACGCCGAGGTAGCCGGAGAACGCGAGCCCGGCCGCCCCGATGATGGCAACGTGCAAGGCGTGCCCGTGAGAGAGCGTTGATGCTGCCCGATCCGCGAAACCCCCAACGAGGATCGCCGAACTCAGCGCGATCGCCGCAGTGATCGGAAGCCAGCGCGCTATCGGCTCATCGGTGACGGGTTTCGCCATCGACCCAGGTCTGAGCGTGACGAACACGATAAGGACGCTCGCGAGTTCGAAGGTGGTGGCAAGTGCGTCCAGCAGGCCGACGGACTCGGCCGTTCCCGCGTCCGGGCCGATCGGAATCCCGACGGTCCTCGTGAGCACCCAGACTCCCATCAAGAGCGCGTTCCCCAGTGCCCCGGCTGTGAGTAGCAGGTGGGATGGGCGGCCGAGCAAGAGCGCCGCCCATCCCACCTGCAGGATCATCACCGCGACGAAGAACCACCCCAGCAGCGGGTCTTCGCCGAAGTGCTCGGCGACAACGCTGGCGTGGATCAAAGCGCCCGCCCCCGTGAGCCAGGCGAGGGTGCCGATCGCTTTCATACGGTCACGCGCGCGTATCTGAGTAGAGCTTGGCGGCCGCGAAACCCGCGACGAGCGCAAAGATCGCGGTGGCGACGTGAACGATGTTGTACGACCAGGGAAGCGGGCCGTGGAACCCCAACAACTTTCCCGTGAACGTCCGGGCGAATATCCCCAGCAGGCTTACGACAACGAACACGATGCCCACGACGCGCGAGACCATCTTCGCCGCCATCTCACCGGCGAAGAACGAGCCGAGCACTGCAAGCCCGACGATCCAGTGGATGGCGTTCTGTACGCCCGTTACCTTGAGGATTATGGCGTCGCCGGCGACCCATCCCTTGCTCCCGAGCACGTCTTCCAGTATCGCGACCGCAAGGTATGCGATACCGAAGATGAGCGCGTAGGTGCGTGCGATACCCCACTCCGCGGAGGTGAAACGCATGTTGACCCTGTTTTCCATGCCTGACCCCTTTCTTGACTTCACCGAGGATTCGCGGACGGGTATCGTGCGAATCACCCGAAATCGTGAAGCGGCGGCTCGGTTGGGCCGTCCCATCAGGTCGTTCCCCGTGCACGGTTGACGAAACCTCTTTCGCGAGATAGTTCCCTCCTCTGCGGCCGACACCGGGCGGGCCGGCGGGTCGACATCCACCTGCAGGGCCCGGTGATGCAGATCTTCGACGGCGAGGAGCTGCTGAAGACGGTGCTGCGTACGAG
>JBOHSC010000090.1:0-7747 GCA_050733115.1 Gemmatimonadales bacterium | reverse complement strand
CCGCGAGGGTGACCCGCGGCAGCGAATCGGCAACGGGAGCGGCGGTCTGAACCAGGAGCATGAGCGCCGCAATCACTCGGCCTCCGCGGCCGCGAGGGGACGGTGCAGCGCCTTGGTCCGGCCGCGGACCCGCTCGAGGGCGCCGTCGAAGATGACGTAGACGGCTGGCACCACGAAGAGCGTGAGCATCGTGGAGAAGAGCACGCCACCGACGATGGCGTAGCCGAGCGGGCGCCGGCTGATCGAGCCGGCACCGAGCCCGAAGGCGATCGGCATGGCGCCCATGATCGTGGCGACCGAAGTCATGAGAATCGGTCTGAGGCGGATGCGCCCCGATTCGAGGGCCGCCTCGACGGTGGGCAGACCGCGCTCCTTCAGCTGGTTGATGTACTCGACCAGCAGGATCGAGTTCTTGGTGACGAGTCCGATCAGCAGGATCATGCCGATCTGGCTGTACAGATTGAGCGTGGCGCCGGCAATCTTGAGTGTGAAGAGCGCACCGGTCACCGCGAGCGGCACGGCCAGGAGCACGGTGAAGGGGTGCACCAGCGACTCGAATTGACTCGCCAGCACCATGAACACGACTATGAGCGCGAGGAGGAAGGCGAAATAGAGCGACGAGCCGCTCTCCTCGAGCTCGCGCGACTCTCCGGCGAGCGCCGTGCTGCTGCCCTTGGGTAGCACTTCCTTCGCAATGCGGTTGAGCGAATCGAGCGCTTCACCGAGGGTGAAGCCCGGAGCGAGTCCGGCGGTGAGGGTGGCCGCGCGCACCCGCTGGAAGTGATCGAGCTCCCGGGGGCCCACCCCTTCCCTCACGTCCGCCACCGCTTCGAGCTTGACCAGGCCGCCGTCGCGGCCGCGCACGTAGAGCCCCGTCATGTCGCTCGGGGTAGCGCGCGCCCGCGGATCCAGCTGGAGGATGACGTCGTACTGCTTGTTGTTCCGGGTGAAGGTGCTCGTCCGGTTGCCGCCGAGCAGCACCTGGAGCGTCGTGGCTACGTCGCCGACGGGCACGCCCAGATCTTCCGCCCGGTCTCGGTCGAAGTTCACCGTGAGCTCCGGCTTGTTGACCCGCAGGTCGCTGTCCACGTTGACGAGGCCCTTCACCTGCCGCGCCCGCGCCAGCATGGTGTCGTTACCCTGCGCCAGCAGAGCAAAGTCTGGATGCTGGATCACGAAGTTCACCGGGCTGCCCCACCCGAACGCCGGCGGATTGTTGGCGAAGGCGAAGATTCCCGGAATGCCGAAGAACTGTCCCTGTACTCCGCCGATGATGTCTTCGATCGAGCGGGTGCGCGCCTTGAAGTCCACGAGATTGGTGAAGATCATCCCCCGGCTCACACCGTCGCCGATGTTGACCACGCTGAAATAGCTCTCGACGTCCTTCGTCTTGGCCAGGACCGCCTCCGCCTGACGCTGGTAGCCGTCGGTGTACGCCAGCGACGACCCCTCGGGGGCAATGATGATGGAGAAGAACCACCCCTTGTCTTCCGGCGGCACGAACTCCCGCTTGAGCGTCCGGAAGACGAACACCGCGCCGAGCGTCAGCACCACGACTCCCGCTACCACCATGTAGCGGTAGCGCAACGCCATCCTGAGCGCCCGCGAGTACCCGGTAGAGATGGCGTTGAATCCATTCTCCAGCGTCCGATACAGCACTCCGTGGCGCTGCGGCACGCGCAGGATCTTGGCGCAGAGCATCGGTGTGAGGGTCAGCGCCACGAATCCCGAGAGCACCACCGAGCCCGCCACGGCGATGCCGAACTCGTTGAAGAGCCGGCCGGTCGATCCCTTGAGGAAGGCGAGCGGCGTGAACACCGCCACCAGCGAGATGGTCGTCGCGATGACGGCGAACCCGATTTCCCGGGTGCCGTTGATCGCCGCCTGCTCCGGCGTTTCCCCGAGCTCCTCCTGGTGCCGATAGGCGTTCTCGAGCACGATGATCGCGTCGTCCACCACGATGCCGATGGCCAGCGTCAGGGCAAGCAAGGTGAAGTTGTTGATCGAGAAGCCGAGGAAGTACATGATGGCGAACGTAGCGACGATGGACGTCGGGATCGCCAGGCCGGGGATGATCGTGGCCCGGAGATTCCGGAGGAAGATGAAGATGATGACCACGACGAGCGCCGCCGCGATCACCAGGGTTTCCTCTGCCTCCTTGATGGAGCGCGACACGAAGATCGATTCGTCGAACGCCACGCTCAGCTTGACGCCGGGCGGCAGCGACTCCTGGATCCGCGGCAGCTCCGCCCGGATGGCGTCGGCCACCTGAATGACGTTGGACTTCGACTGGCGGATGACTCCAATGGCCACCGAGGGCGTCCCCTTGAAGCGCAGCGCGCTCCGCTCGTCCTCGGCACCGAGCTCCACCCGGCCGAGATCCTTCAGCTTGACGAGCACTCCGCCGGAGTTGGAAACGACGAGGTTGGAGAACTCTTCGGGCGTCTTGAGCTCGCCGAGCGAGCGCACGGTGAACTCCCGCCGCTCGGACTCGATGCGCCCCGCCGGTACCTCGACGTTGCGCGAGCGGATGGCCTGCTGCACGTCCTGCACGGTCAGCCCGCGCGCGGAGAGCTCGGAGGCTGAAAGCCAGACACGCATCGAGAAGCGGCGCTCGCCGAAGATGCGCGCCTGTCCCACACCCGGGAGCGTCTGCAGCCGGCTCTTCACCAGGCGGTCGCCGATGTCGGAGAGCTGGAGCAGGTCGTAGTTCTCGCCGGAGAGCGCAAGCCAGAAGAACGGCTGCGCATCGGCCTCCTGCTTGGCCACCACCGGCTCGCGCACGTCTTCGGGCAGCCGCCCCCGGACCCGTGCCACCTTGTCGCGAACATCCTGGGCCGCGGCCTCCACCCCGCGCTCGAGGTTGAACTCGAGCGTGATGTTGCTGAACCCTTCGGCGCTGCCACTCGTAATGGTTCGCAGCCCCTCCACTGTGCTCAGCTCTTCCTCGAGAATGTCGGTAACCGCGGATTCGACGACCTGCGGATTGGCACCCGGAAGCTCGGTGCTTACCGATACGATCGGCGGATCGACGTCGGGGAACTCGCGGACAGCGAGCCGGGTGTACCCGATGACGCCGAAGAGGATGAGAGCCAGGCTCAGCATGCTGGCGAGCACAGGCCGGCGGATGGAGAGGTCGGAGAGTTTCATGGGATCATCCCGATCAGGTAGTAGTAATGCATACCACCATTCGTCCTGTAGTCACTCGCAGCGGCCTGTTGCCCTACGAAACGCATGTCGGAGAGATTCAGGGACAGCCCCACAGCCCACACATATCGTCGTGTGGCGTGAGCTCATTTCGACAGCTGGTGACTTTTGACGGCGGGGCGGGGTAAAACACTGCAGGCGGGAGAGTCTGCCGGGAAAGTCACCTTCCGCCGACGCGGCCCCTGCCCCTGGCGAGCGCGCCGTCGATCAGCGGTCCGGACATGAGCACGATCATGGCATTCACGATCCCTCCGATGAGCAGCGACACGAACGTCAGCGCGCCCAGGATGAGCGATGCCCCGATTCCCGCCAGCAAGACCCCGAGCCAGTAAAACATGCGGCGTCTCCAGATCAGATTTGGCCGTTCCGACGGCCAATAGGTTACTCGCGCTGGCCCGCTCTCCGCAACCCGCTGCGACGAGTTTCGCACCTGATTCCCAATGACCCGAGGTGGAACATGCGCGTATTGCCGGCCGTCACCCTTCTCCTCTCCTTCTCCTCGGCCATCTGGGCGCAGGAGCCCCAGCACCCGGCGGGCGAACATGCCGATCATGCGGTCGCGGGCGGAGGCACGCTCCCGTCGGGGTGGTCGGCCCGCACCGACGGCGGGTCCGATATCGCCAACGTGCGTGTAGTGCCGATGGCCTCGGGGATTCACCTCACACTGGGTCCGGCGGTCATTCTCTACAGGGCCGACAACGATGGTAAGGGGCCATTCCACACCCTCGCTACTCTTACCCAGACGAAGCCGACCGAGCACGCCGAGGGATATGGCCTCTTTGCCGGCGGTCACGGTCTCGATGGGCCGTCGCAGTCGTACGTCTATTTCCTCGTGCGCCAGGACGGCAGCTACCTCATCAAGCGACGCGACGGAGAGAAGACCAGCGACATAACCAAGGGATGGGTGCCCGATCCGGCGGTCAAGAAGGCCGGCGCGAAGGGAGCATCGACCAACCTGCTCGAGATCGATCATAAGCGTGATCCGTCAAAGGTGGTCTTCCTGGTCAACGGCAAGCCGGTGTACACCGCGGATGCCAAGACCATGAATCTCGACGGCATGGTCGGTTTACGGGTGAATCACAATCTCGATGTGAAGGTCGAGGGATTCGGGGTGCATCGGTAGGCGTCAGCCCGCTGGCAGGCCTAGGCGTTCATGACGCGATGGGCGGCGTAGCGGGCAGCGCCTTCTCCCTCGCGCGAGATGCGCTGCAGGGTGGCGCGAGCGAACGGGGCATCGGAGTGGCCCAATGCGGTGACTGCGGCGAGCTGCTGCCAGGTGTTGTAGCCGCCGCGGCGCATGAATTTCCGGGGGTTCAGGGCGACGTTGCCAAGCGCGGCACACGCTTCCGCCGTGCCGATCCGGCCAAGCGCGGCGACCTGAGCGTGCCAGACGTCCCGATCGCGCTCGGTCTGGAGCGCTCCGACGAGCAGGAGCGCCAGCGCGCCTCCGCGCCACACCGCGATGGCATCGGCCGCGGCCGAGCGAGTTCTCGGATCGGGGCTGTGCAGCGCCTGGCGGAGCGGCTCGGCGGAAGGCCCGAGATGGATTTCGCCGAGGGCCCGCACCGCAGCCGTGCGGATTCGCTCGTCGCGGTGCCCGATGAGCGGCTCCAGCTCGGCTACTCCTTCGGCCCGGCCGATGCGGCCGAGCAGCGCCACGGCGTGGCGAGCCTCGTGCGCCTCGCGCCCGCGAAGAAGGGGCGTGACGAGCGGATAGCTGTCGGGCATTCCGCCGAGCACCTCGTAGTAGTAAGCACGCACGCCGATCGCATCGCCCTGGCGGAGACGCTCGATTACCGCTTCGGCGGCGTCGAGCCCAACGTAACGGACCACGGCGGTGACGGCCTCGCGGGTTACCGGATCGCGCTCGGCCAGATCGAGAAAGGCCTCGATGGCGCGGCGCGGAAGCGCCTTGCGGACCCTGATCGCGAACGTTCGGCGCTCAGTTGACGGGACCCGCGGCGTCGTCCTGACCAGCCCGAGTGCGGCGTAGAGGGCCGACTCCCATAGCAGTTGGCGGAGGCTCTGACCGAGCGTGGTGTGGAGCTGGGCGACGGCCGCGCGCTGATCGGCGATGAGCTGGAGGCGCCGCTCTCCGCTGGCGCGGCGGTCGGTGATTCGACGGCGCTCGATACCGTCCCAGCGCATGCGTCCCGAACCGCGCCGGTCCTCCCATTGCCGCCGTTCACTCCTCCGGCTCCCCGATGCAATCGCGCTCATCTGGAAATGATCCTCGATTCCGACGGCGACGGCACCTTGAGTTGAAGCGGCGAGAAGCGGGACCAGCTCGACCTGAACGCGTGGAGTACTCGGGATGGGAGTGCGATCGTGGGAAAGTGCCCGGGCGAGAGCGAGAAGCTCATGAGGCTCCGCTCCCGCCACGATTCGAATACACTCGACCTGCCGCGCGAGAAGCCTGCTCTTGAGAGCGAATTCCGCCGGGATAACCGACCATTCGACACCTGCTTCCACCTCCAGCGGCTGCGCTGCAACGGCTGCCACGGAGGCGGTCAAGGCCAAATCCTGAGCCGCGTCGTTCCCCGGCTCGAAACGCAGGAGTGCGACCAGATCGCCGAACCGCTTGATGAACGTGGACTTGTGGTCCAAGCACGGATCTCAGGAAATGGGCTCCCGCCAAGGTGCAACACCCTCGTCAACTTTGCAACTCTGGGCCGAGTGGCCCCCTTTTGCCGGGCGGCCCAAATCCGCGCTGATGGTGAGTGATCGCGCAGGCCCGTAGATTTGTCCACATCCACACACCAGATCTCACCTCATGATAGATGCGCGAAGCGAGCTGGCCGCGGCGCTGGCCGACCGCTACCTGGTGGCGGAGGAGCTGGGGCGGGGGGCCAGCGCCACGGTCTACCGGGCCCGCGACCGCCGGCACGAGCGCTGGGTGGCGCTCAAGGTGCTCCACTCGGCGCTGGGGGCGGCCCTCGGGGTGGAGCGCTTCCAGCGGGAGATCCGCACCCAGGCCCGGCTGCAGCACCCCCACCTGCTGCCGCTGTTCGACTCGGGGGTGGCGGCGGGCCGGCTCTACTACACCATGCCGTACGTGGCGACGGGGAGCCTGCGGGACCGGCTGACCGGGGGTGGGGTGATGCCGGTGGCGCGGGTGCGGCAGCTGGCGGGGGAGGTGGCGGCGGCGCTGGGGTATGCCCATGCGCTGGGGGTGATCCACCGGGACCTCAAGCCGGAGAACATCCTGCTCACCCTCACCGGCCACGCCCTGGTCAGCGACTTCGGCATCGCCTACGCGCTGGAGGAGGAACCAGGCGACTCGATCGCCGGCCGGCTGACCGAAACGGGACTCACGCTCGGCACTCCGGCGTACATGAGTCCGGAGCAATCCGCCGGAGACGAGCCGGTGGATGGCCGCGCCGACCAGTACGCACTGGCCGCGGTGGTCTACGAGGCGCTGTCGGGAACGCCTCCGATTACCGGCCCCAACGCCCGCACCATCATCGCCCGCCGGCTCACCGAGCCGTCGCCTTCCATTCTCTCGCTTCGTCCCGACGTTCCGCTGGCCATCGATCGCGCGCTGACCCGAGCGCTCTCACGCCGTCCCGAGGATCGCTACGAGTCGGTGGAAGAATTCGCCCGCGCCCTGGAAGCCCGAGACGAAGTGGTGGCCGTCGCGCCCGGACAGCCGGCGCGGCCCGCAGGGGGCAGGTGGCGCCGAGCCGGCCTCGCGGCACTTGTCGGGCTGGTGCTCACCGGTGCCGGCGTCTGGTTTGCGCGCATGAAGCATCCCTCCTCCGCGGTGGCGGGGCGACAGCAGATGCGGGTGCTCGCGGTACTGCCGTTCAAGAACCTGGGGCCGGCGGGGGACCAGTACTTCGCCGACGGGCTCACCGAGGAGCTGACCAGCCGGCTGGCCGGGCTGTCGGGGCTGCGGGTCATCTCGCGCACCAGCGCTGACCAGTACCGGGCCTCGGGCAAGTCGCTGCGCACTATCGGGGCCGAGCTGGGGGCGGGCTACGTGCTGGAGGGGAGCGTGCGCTGGGAGCGGGGGGCCCCCGGGGGCGGGCCGGGGCGGATCCGGGTGACGCCGCAGCTGATCGCGGTGGGGGACGACAGCCACCTGTGGAGCCGGGTGTACGAGGAGGAGCTGGGGGCGGTGTTCGCGGTGCAGTCGGCGATTGCGGAGCAGGTGACGACGGCGCTGGACGTGGCGCTGCGGGGGCCGGAGCGGGCGGCGCTGGCGGCCGGGGGCACCCGCCAGCCCGAGGCCTACGACTTCTACCTGCGGGGGCTCGACTATCTGAATCGCAGCAATCAGGCCAGCGATCTCAAAGCCGCCGCCGAGCTCTTCACCGAGTCGGTGACCGTCGATCCCGGCTTCGCGCAGGCCCAGGCCCGGCTCGCGCGGGCGCACCTGCAGGTCTACTGGCACTACTACGACCACACCGACGCACGGCTCCAGCTCGCGCGAAAGGCGCTCGACGCTGCGGTGGCACTCGCTCCCGACCTGGCGGAAACCCACATCGCGCTCGGCTTCTACCGCGACGGCTGTTGCAACACCGGCCCCGAGGATGTC
>JBOHSC010000089.1:0-3366 GCA_050733115.1 Gemmatimonadales bacterium | reverse complement strand
ACGACTCGATGCGGGGATCGAGCACCAGGCCGTGGGTGACGGCGCCGAGCAGCGCGCTGACGCCCCAGCCGGCAAGTGCCATCAACCAGAGGGTGCGGAGTGGCCCGGGAGGGGTGGCGCGGCGGAGAAATAGGATTCCGAGCGCCGATACGGCGGCCAGGATGCCGTCGGTTGTGGCGGTGGTGCCCTCGAAGTCGACCGCACCGTCCATGGTTGCCCACCTAATCGCGTCAGGGACAATGCGTTGATGATGCGTTGACGACTCGCCCTTATCTTGGACGGTCCCGGCCCCAGCGGTTTAGCGGCCCGCCCCGGGGCGCCCACCAGCCGGGGGAGTCTGTCATGCAAGTCGATAGCGACAGCAATGACGACGCATTTCGAACACGCCTGACCAATCGCCTCACCGAGCTCCGGCTCGCCATCGACCTCGGCGAACTCCGAACCCTCACCGCTTTCCGCGCCGCACTCGAGCGTGACGGCCTCTTCCGCGCCGACGACCCGCGGGTCCTCGATGCGTGCGGACGGATTGGCCTCAGCTGGTGGCTCATCGGCCCGCCCGACGAATAGCCCGCTAGTGCCCCGCGCTGTCCTCCCGCACCCGGCGGGCATCGGCCGAATCGCTCACTCGAAGGGCACCGCGAACGCCCTGTGCCCCAGGCAGCTGCGAGGCGCCGATCACGCTGTCTCGCTTGCGCTCGTCGGCAACGCCACCTGCGGCGGGTTGGTCACGGCCGCAGCCCGCCACGCCGAGCAGAATCATCATTGTTAGCACGGTGGCACCGGTAGCCATCTCCCCTCCCCTCGATTTTCGCCGAACCGAGACTCATGGCGGCCCCGATCCGGCGGGTGCAAATTCGGATCACATGACCACATCTCCGATAATGCACGACACCGACGTCCACGCCGTCGTAGGCGGCAGCGCCACGATCTACCGGCTGTACGATGTCGGTTACGAGATCGACCTGCCGCGGGCGGCAGAGATTCTCGCGTCGCCCTCTGCTCCCCGCACCCGCCCACGCCGCGGCGAAGGTGTGGCGCTGGTAACTCCCAAGCCTCCGCTGACGCTCGACCTCGGATCGCAATCAATCGACATCGGTGGGCGGGCGATGTCCACCTCGCTCTCGGCGGCGATCTTCGACTTCGGCGTCATCTCGCTGCGCCTGGCAGTCGGCACTCCTGCCGAGATGCCGTGGACGGAGTACGTCCGGTTCGGCGCCTCGCTGCATGGGGCGCCTGGTCCCCGGTCGCTCTGCGATGCCCGGCTGCGCGATCTGCTCCGCGCCCTCGGGGCTGCCGTTCAGCGCCCCGGCATCGCCGGAGTCACCGAGGACTACATCGTTTACCGGATCGCCACGCTGGCCGACTCCGCCGGGAAAACTCTCACGCCGCCGAGAGTTCCCGGGGACGCTCTGGCCGCCCTCCTCCTCAACGAGTCCCGGGAGCTCTCGGCGGCGGCCAAGCGCGAGCTGCTTCCCCACCGGTTCGCCTACACCACCCATGACTACGCGGTCGTAACGTGGGAGAGCGCGCTCGTGATCGAGCCGGACGCCGAAGATCGGGATGTCGAGTTCGTGCTGGAGTTCGCAAACGCCCAGCTTCTCGAGCTCCGGGTGTTCGACGCCCTGCTCGACGCCGAGCTGCCGAAGATGTACGACAGGGTGGCCGCGGTGCGCCGCAAGACCACCGCTCTCTTCCGCCGGTACCGCTCGCTGCTCGCCGAGATGCAGACGCTCGTTGCCGATACGACCGAGATCGTCGAGCGGGTGGAGAACGCCCTCAAGGTGACCGACGACGTCTACCTCGCCCGCGTCTACTCGGCGGCCCTCAAGATCTTCCGCGGGAGCGCCTGGCGGCGCGGCATCGATCGCAAGCTGGAGATCACCCGCGACACCTACACCATGCTCAACGCCGAGTCGCAGGCGTCGCGCAGCGAGGTGATGGAGTTTGCCATCCTGCTCTTGATCCTGGGGGAGATTTTGTTGTCGATATTCGGCCGGCACTGACGGAGCGCCGTGGTGTTCGACTTGTCAGGCCGGGGTCTTGCGGCGGCGCTCCCCACCGACCGAGCCGGCCTTGGGCGGCACCAGCAAGCGGCGGACCTCGTCGAGCAGGGCCGTCATCGAAAAGGGCTTCGGGAAGACGGAGCCGGGCAGCCACACGCCCACCTGGCCGTAACCGGAGATGAAGACCATGTGCGGAGGGTCGGGGAGCTCGACGACGCGATCGGCCAGCTCGTATCCGTCCATCCTGGGCATCCGGATGTCGCTGATGATCAAACGAACGTCGGAACCCGCAGACTGGAGCAGCTCGAGCGCGGCCGCGCCGTCGCTCGCCTCGACGACGCGATAGCCTTCGTTGGCCAGCGACCGGGCCACCAGACCGCGGAGTCCCGCCTCGTCGTCCACGACGAGTATCATCGGTGATTTGGGCATACGGAGAGTGTAGCACACGGTGCGCGAGAGGGATAGGGACCTGCAACCGCCGGGCCGAACGCACTCTTGCGCCTTCATCATGTCCGTCATCCCCTGACGAGACTCCATCATCCCGCGCATGTGCTGCTGCATCGTTTTCCGTTGGGCGACCAGCTCGTTGATCGCACCGGCCATGGCCGCCATCTTCTCATCCCCCGTGGCCCGATTCATTCGAACCACCATAGAGTCCAGCCTGGCATTGAGCGAATCCATCATCCGCATGTCCTGCATACCCATCATGGCCCCGGGGCGGCTATTCCGCCCTTGCTGTGGGGCCGGCTGCTGAGCGGCGAGGGCCTGCGCACTGAGAACCAGCGCAGCCTATCCCGCTCCGACTCGAACGATTCTCATTGCTGGCTGACGGCGCCCGAGGGGTTGAGCACCCCGGCGAGCCCCACCAGGAGAACAATCCACCGGGAAAGGGGGAAAAGCCGACGTCGGCCGGGGGCTAGTTTCTGCACCGACAATCCAGGCATCCGTGCTCGAGACAGGTCCCGCAACTACGGGCCAGCTGCCTGCGGAGAGCCTCACGGGCCCGGTGGAGGCGAACTCCGGCGTTGCCCGCTGTAATGCCGGTCTCATCCGCGTAACCGCGCACGCTTACGCCGTCCAGATCTACCCGCCGGAGCGCCGCCGCGTACTCCGGCTTGAGGGTGTCCACCAGTGCCACGACGCACGCGCAGACGGCCGCCTCGAGCTCCCGGTCCGGGCCCGGGGCCGCAACGTCGGCCTCGGCTGCAAATCGATCGAGCGCCCGCCCCCGGGTGTTCTGGCGGCGGAAATGATCGGTAATGGCGTTGCGGAGCACCCGGTAGAACCAGGCCGTCGCCGACTCCGGGCTCCGCAGGGAGTCCACATGGTCGAGGCTGCGGACGAACGCCTCCTGCAGGATGTC
>JBOHSC010000088.1:0-4840 GCA_050733115.1 Gemmatimonadales bacterium | reverse complement strand
CATCCACTACGTGCTGTTCGGCGGCTCCGTCTTCACGATCTTCGCCGGGATCTACTACTGGTTCCCGAAGATGACCGGGCGGATGTACGACGAGCGGATAGGGCGGGATCACTTCAGGCTCACGTTCGTCGGCATGTGGGGGACCTTCCTTCCGATGCACTGGATCGGGATGGAGGGAATGCCCCGGCGGGTCGCCGACTACTCGGCCCAGTTCGGCGATTGGAACCTGCTGATCTCGTGCTTCTCGTTCCTGTTGGGGGCCGCCCAGCTGGTCTTCCTCTACAACATGATCGTCAGCTGGCGTTTCGGCCCGCGGGCCGTCGCCAACCCCTGGCGGGCCAAGTCGATCGAGTGGCTGGTCTCCTCACCGCCGCCGATCTACAACTTCACCGAGATCCCCCGCGTGGTCGGCGGTCCCTATGAGTACGGCGTCCCGGGCGCCCGCCACGCGATCATGGCCGGCGAGGTCGTCGAGCCAGCAGCTACACCCGTAGCGACTCTCTAGACACCGAGGCGATCTCGCAGATTCGCGTGCGCGTGCATCCTCGACCGAGACGAACTCATTCTCCATTCCGAAGTGACCCAGCACCGGACCGGTCAGTCGCGATTTGTAGGGCTTTCAAAATCATGCTGTCCAGCGCTAGCACGCGAAGTTCACCGTCATCTACGTGATGGCCGTCGTCGGCATCGTCGGCGTCGTCTTGCAGCACACCGTCTAGGCCCGAGCCGCTCCTAAGATGGGCGCATGGACGCGGTGCTCGACTACACCCCCTAGGTGGCGACCGCCACCGCCACCCGGGGCCACAGTGCATTCGCATCCGCACAGTGGCCCCCACGCCCATCCCAACCACGGGCAGGGACATGACCGCCCCCCACGATCACGCGCATGGGCACTGCCACAGCCACGGCCTGATCGACCCGAGCATCAAGCGCTCGCGCGAGGGCCTTCGCGCCGTGGGGCTCTCGCTCCTCGTCCTCGGGCTGACGGCCCTCGTCCAGCTTGTGATCTACATTGCCAGCGGCAGCGTCGCCCTGCTCGCTGACCTGAGCCACAACTTCGGTGACGCTGCGACGGCGATTCCGCTCGCGATCGCCTTCCTCCTTCGCTCAGAGCGAGCCGAGCGCGGCGCCGGCCTCTTCGTCGTTTTCGCGATCTTCGTCTCGGCCTGCGTCGCCGGCATCGAGTCGGTGTCCCGCCTGATCAACCCGCAGACCCCGACCGACCTGATCGCCCTCGCCGCTGCCGGCTTTATCGGCTTCGGCGGCAACTGGATCGCGGCGATCATCCGCACACGCGCCGGCCGGTCCCTCGAGAGTCCCGCTCTGATCGCGGATGGCAACCACGCCCGCGCTGACTCCTACGTCAGCCTCGCCGTCGTCGCCAGCGCCGCCGTGGTCGCCTTGGGCCTACCGATCGCCGACCCGCTGATCGGCCTCGGCATAACCGCGGTCATCATCAAGATCACCTGGGATTCATGGTGGACGGTGCGCGGCGGACACCACCACACCCACTAGGCGGCGTACAGCTCGCCGACAAGTGCTTCTACGCGGCGAGGCGCGGGGGCTCCTTACTAAGACTAGCCTCAGCTCGGAACTGCGTAGATCTGCCCGCCCGCTTCCAGTACTTTCTTTGGCGCCAGGCCGCTCGGCGGCGGACCCGCGATCACTTCACCGGTTTCGGCGCTGTACTCACCGCCATGGCAGGGGCAGACGATGACACCGCCTTCGTAGCCGACCGTGCAGCCCGCGTGGGTGCAGACGGCGCTGAATGCCTTGAGGCTGCCATCGGACTCGCGGATCAGGATGTCCGGTGAGCCGTCGGCGGGATCGCTATAGGTGGCCGCCTGGCCGCTCGGTAGACGCCGCGCGGGGCCGAGCTTGACGGCGTCGCTCGGGATCGAAGAGGAGCCTGCTGACGCCCGCGAGCCCTCAGCGCCACCACCGGTGCTGCCACCCGAATCGGCCTTTGAGGCACTACGGGCACCCGATCCGCCGGAACCCGCGGTGAGCGTGCGGGGCCCTGAATAGCCGCCCTTCGCCAGCGCCGAGATGCCTGCGATTGCGATCGCCATGCCGGCGAACTCCGCCAGCAGCACCCGGCGGGTCGAGGTCGGAGGGATGTCGCCGTCACCGTCGATCGGACGCAGGTGGGTGCGCCGCGCCATCGCCGCCGAAGGACGCTTGACGACGTTGTCGAGGGCAGGCTGTCCGCTCGCCCCCGCCAACACGAAGGGCAGCCAGGCAAACGTGAAGACGAGGTCCGGGCCGAGGAAGTAAGGGGTCGTGTGCCAGCTTGCGGTGAGAAACAACAGCAGGTTGAGCCCCAGTCCGCAGGCGGCGGCGATTCTGGTGACGAGCCCGGCGGTGACCAGCAGCCCGATCAGGATCTCGGCGATCGCCACCCCCACGCCGGCAAGTGCTGGGTGGGGGGTCGCAAACGTCGTCAGGATGAACCCGCCCGGCGTGCCGTTCGCGAAACCGTGCAGCTGGGTGCCTATGTAGGTGGGCGCGCCGGCATGGAGAAACCCTGGATCGCTGAGCTTCTGGACGCCGGCGTAGACAAACGTCAGGCCGAGGAAGAGACGGAGCGGGAATAGTGCCTTGGCGGGTGTCAGAGCGGGCACGTTGATCGAGGCCAAAATCGCCGCGCCGGATAAGCACCGCCTAAGGCCAAGGTGAGAGATCTCTCACCCTGTTGCCTCCCATCCGATGGGGTTCCCAGCGCGTAGCATCGGCAGGATGGAGATCCTCATCGTCGAGGACGAGACAGGGATCGCCGACTTCTTGGCGCGAGGGCTCAAAGCCGAGGGTTACGGCGTGAGCGTCGCGGCCGATGGCATCGCCGGGGAGCGGCAGGCGTTGGCCCCAGACATCGACCTCGTGATCCTCGACCGGATGCTCCCCGGGCGCGACGGGATCGAGGTGCTGGCCGCGATCAGGCGTTCGAAGCCGGCGTTGCCGGTGATCCTCTTGACCGCGATGGCCGAGATCGCCGATCGGGTCGAGGGGCTCGACCTTGGAGCCACCGACTACGTCACCAAGCCCTTTGCCTTCGACGAGCTCCTGGCCCGCGTCCGCGCCCGCCTGCGCGAGTCGGGCGACGGCTCGGAAACCACTCTGGAGGCGGGCGGGGTTCGGCTGGATCTGGTCACTCGGGAGGCGACCCGAGATGGCCACACGGTCCGGCTCCCAGACCGCGAGTCAGAGTTGCTCGCATACCTGATGCGGCACGCCGGCCGTGTCTGCAGCCGCGATGAGATCCTTGCTGCGGTCTGGGACTACGCCCACGATCCGGGCACCAATGTGGTTCAGGTCTACATCGGCTATCTGCGGCGCAGGCTGGGTCGGCCCGGCTCGCCGCTTCCGATCGAGACCGTGCGCTCGGTCGGGTACCGATTGAGCGAGAGCCGATGAGCTCCGCCTGGAGAAGGTTGGGGCTGCGCGGCCGCCTGGCGCTCTCGATCGGGACGATCGTCGTCCTCGCCTTCGCCGTCGTCTTCGTCGCCGTGCGGGCGCAGATGTCCAACGAGTCGGCGGTGATCAAGCGTGAGGAGGCGCGCGAGTCGGGCAAGCCCGGGGCGTCCGCGGGCGAGTCAGGCGAGGGTTCCTCGATCTCGCCGATTGCGGACGCCCAGTCCGACGTCGAGAAGACCTTCCTTGTGATCGGCGGGATGAGCCTCGTGGCGGCACTCCTCGCCGGCTACCTGTTGGCGGCACGGACCGCCTCTCCGCTGCGCCGCTTCGCCGCCACTGCGGCAGAGGTCGACGCCGGCGACCTCACCCCCCGTCTCGATCCGAGCCCGGCGGCAGCGGCGGAGCTGCGCACGCTCGCGGAGGCGTTCAACCACATGCTCGACCGCCTCGACCGGGCCTTCGCGCAGCAGCGCCAGTTCGTCTCCGACGCTTCCCACGAGCTGCGCAGCCCGCTCACCGCGATCCGCGGCCAGCTGGAAGTGCTGGCTCGCAGCGAGAGCCCCAGCGCCGCCGAGATACATCGCGTCGAGGCGATGACGCTGACGGAGATGCGGCGGGTGGAGCGCCTCGTCGATGACCTCCTTGCCCTCGCTCGGCTCGACGAGGGCGTGGCCCCCGCACTGCGCGAGGTGGAGCTCGGCCCCTTCCTCAGCGGACTCGCGAGTGGACACGAGGGTGTCACCGAGCTCGGCGAGCTACCCGACGAGACCCTCCGCATCGATCCCGACCTGATCGCCCAGGTAGTCCGCAACCTGCTCAGCAACGCCTCTCGCCACGCCGGGTCTGGCGGACGGGTTGTTCTCTCGGCGCGAGCCGACGGTGCCGGCCTGGTGGTGTCGGTTGACGACAACGGGCCGGGCATCCCGCCCCAGCAGCGCGAGCGCGTCTTTGACCGCTTCCATCGCAGCGAGCAGGCGCGCGACCGCGCCTCCGGGGGCAGCGGCCTGGGCCTCGGCATCGCCCGCTCGATCGTCGAGCTGCACGGTGGCCGGATCTGGGTCGATGACTCGCCCCAGGGGGGCACCCGGGTCTCTTTTGAGCTCCCGCGCCCTGCTCCAAATATGAGAGATCTCTCAGCCAACGCTTAAGCGCTCTCAAGCTGGCGGATCGAGCATGCCGCCCGTGTATCAGTCCAACGATGTGCAGACGAGCCCGGGAGTCGCCGGCAATGCCCGCCTGACCGGCGCCGCCGCCGCGGCCCAGCTGGTGCTGCTCGCCGCCGAGGGGGCGACGATCCCGTTCATCGGCCCGCTGCTGGGCCCGCACATCTTCATCGGCATGCTGCTGATCCCGCCGGTGCTGCTGAAGCTCGGCAGCACCGGCTATCGCTTCGCCCGCTACTACACGCACGCCGAGCCCTATGTCC
>JBOHSC010000087.1:0-1579 GCA_050733115.1 Gemmatimonadales bacterium | reverse complement strand
CCGCACCCAGGCGGCTTGTGATCTCATCCGTCATGCCGGCGGCGAAGTACTCGTCGTCGGGGGGGCCGAGGTTCTCGAACGGGAGCACCGCGATGATCGTCGGCCGATGGGCATCCCCGACCGACGTGCCGGCGGGCCGTTGCGTCGTGCCCCCGCCATCGCCGACCTTCCGAAACCAGACGGTCCCCCCCAGGGCGGCCGCGAGTACGCCCACCAACAGGAGGGCGGCCCAGGCAATCCGCCGCCGTACGTCAACCGGGCCGCCCGTGCGACGGGTTGGTCCCGGGGAGCGATCCGCCAACCTGTCCGACACTACGGCTTCCGCCGCCGCCGAGGCGAACTCGGCTGTCGAGCCAAAGCGGTCCGCCGGTATTCGAGCCAGCGCCCGGCGGACGGCCTCCTCCAAGGTCGGTGACACCGTCTCCCGCACGGTCGACAGTCGCGGCGCGGGCTCGCTCAGTTTCCTGGCCAGCACTGCCTGGGGACTGGACCCGCCAAACGGCGGATCACCGGTGAGCATTTCATACAGCACGCAGCCCAGCGAATACGTGTCACTGCGTCCATCGACATCGCCCTGCGCCATCGCCTGCTCGGGACTCATGTACACTGGGGTTCCCAGCGCCAGCCCGCTCTCCGTAAGCCGGGCGCCCCCCGCCACGCCGAGGGCCGTCGCCACGCCAAAATCGGCGACCACGGCGTGTCCCCCCATGAACAGGATGTTTTCCGGTTTGATGTCGCGGTGTACGACGCCGAGGCGGTGGGCGTATGCGAGGCCGTCGGCTACCTCTTGCACTATCCGAACGGCCTCTCCGATGGGAAGCTGACGTTCGCGGACCAACCGGTCACGCAGTGTCTCTCCCTCCACATATGGCATGACGTAAAAGACAAAGCCGTCCACTTGGCCGGAGTCGTGCAGCGGAAGGATATGGGGGTGCGCGAGAACAGCGGCGATCTGGATCTCGCGCAGGAAGCGCTCCGGCCCGAGTGCCACCGCCAGGTCGGGCCGCAGAACTTTGAGGGCCACCCGGCGGTCATGCTTGAGATCTTCCGCGAGGTAGACCGTCGCCATCCCTCCCCGGCCGGCCTCTCGCAGGATGCGATAGCGCGAGGCCAGGGCAGCCCGAAGTCGCTCGAATTGCTCCGCGTTGTCGCCCACGAAGCGCAGCTCCCACCGATGGGATCGGTAAGATGGAGTGAGGGGGTCGGGAAGGCCAGCGGGGAGCAGGGTGTGATGGTCCCGGAAACAGTCACAGGCTGGCGTAGCTGGGCGAGGCGATCTTTGGACGTGAGTCTTCGGTCATCTCGCCGACATGAAGGACGGAGTACCGTGCAACGTTAGCCTCTCCCGACTCGAGCAGCATTGTCGAAGCCGGGGCCGGGTATCTCACTCGGGGCTCAGTCACGGAGTGCCGCATGGTGGGTTCACGTTCGATCACCGCGAGTGGGGCGATCGCCCTGATGACGATCTCTTCACTCAGCGCCAGTATGCCCGGTCACGGGTGCGAAGGCTCCGATGCGCCGATCAAGGCCGTCGTCAACTCCGCGAAGCATGCCGTCGTCATCACACTCGGCCCAACTC
>JBOHSC010000086.1:0-7643 GCA_050733115.1 Gemmatimonadales bacterium | reverse complement strand
GGGGCAGGGTAGCTCAGCTGGTTAGAGCACGGCACTCATAATGCCGGGGTCGCGGGTTCGAGTCCCGCCCCTGCTACTTACGGGATAACCACTTGGGCCAATCGGTTCAAGTGGTTTCTCGCATATGCCAAGCAGCCAGAAACGAAGCCCCGTAAGCGAGGTCATCCCGCTGCGATTCCTCGGACCCTGAAGCTGCGGCTGGCGGTCACATTCATTCCTCCCCAGGCCGAAAAGAGTGAGTGAGTGCGCTCCCTTGACAGCGAAACACCCGGACTGTTTATCCTAGGGCATGGTCTCCTTCGGTTCCGACCCGGCAGTCCTCCCGCCCAACATCGCTGGCCGCGTCGTCGGCTGGGCTCGGGTTCCTCCCCTGCTGTCCTGGAAGCATCCCACCCTGCCGAAGCAGTGGACGCCCGTGCTCGACTCGGAGTTGGGGTCGCCTGTGCGTCGCCCGCTGCAGGGCTGGGTGTTCCTGTTCACCGACGGCAAGATCCGCGAGATCGACCGGCGCTTCCTCGAGGTCGTTAACGGGCCTAGAAGGCCTCTCTGAGCCGCTAGAAGGCATCGTAGGTTCTCTCCCCGTCCTGGCAATCATCACTTCCGTTTCCGGTCCGCCGAGATTTCAGCGTCCACGCCGGACATCACCATACGATCAAACCGGGCGGCGATCAGGATTACCCGGTGACGGCGGCAACCCTCGTGTGCACGCCGCCGCGCGATCGAGAAGCAGCGCCCGCTCCCGGGCGTTGCGCGTGAGCGAGGCAGCCCGCGCGAACTCCGCCCCGGCCTCGTCGAGCCGGCCGAGCTTGGCCAGGAGGTCGCCGCGGACGCTGGGCAGCAGGTGATAGCCCTTGAGCGACGGCTCCGAGGTCAGCTCATCGACGAGCTCGAGGCCCGCCGCCGGCCCGAACGCCATGGCGACCGCGACGGCGCGATTCAGCTCAACGATGGGAGAGGGCATGAGCTGGGCGAGCGCATCGTAGAGCGCCGCGATGCGCACCCACTCCGTTGCTTCCGCGGTGTGTGCTCTCGCGTGGCAGGCGGCGATCGCGGCCTGGAGTGCGTAAGGGCCGAGGGCACCGCCGAGCCCTTCGGCCCGCTCGAGCGCCGCAAGGCCATGACGGATGAGGACGTAATCCCATCGCGCGCGGTCCTGATCGAGCAACAGTACCGGCTCGCCTGACGGGCCGGTGCGCGCAGCCGAGCGTGATGCCTGGATCTCCATCAGCGCCACGAGGCCGTGGACCTCGGGCTCCTGGGGCACGAGCTCGGCCAGGATACGGCCGAGCCTGAGCGCATCCTCGCAGAGCGCCGGCCGCATCCAGTCGTTGCCCGCCGTCGCCGTATATCCCTCGTTGAACACCAGGTAGATCACCTCGAGCACCGACGAGAGGCGGGCGACGAACTCGGCGCCGCGAGGAACCTCGAACGGCACGTGCGCCTCGGCGAGGGTCCGCTTGGCCCGTACGATGCGCTGTGCCACGGTGGGACCGGGGACGAGGAAGGCCCGCGCGATCTCCTCGGTCGTCAGGCCGCCGAGGAGACGCAGCGTGAGGGCCACGCGGGCCTCGGTGGCCAGCACCGGGTGACAGGCGATGAACACGAGGCGCAGGAGGTCGTCCCCGATGTCGTCGTCGATCGCGGCATCGAGATCCGGCACGGCCATCTCCTGTCGCACCTCGAGCTCGTAGCCGAGCTCCTCGTGCTTGATCTCGAGCCGCTTGTTCCGACGCATCAGGTCGATCGCACGATACTTCGCGGCGGCCATGAGCCAGGCCCCCGGCTTGTCCGGGATGCCCGACTCCGGCCACCGCTCGAGCGCGGCCACCAGCGCGTCCTGCGCGAGATCTTCGGCGACACCGACGTCGCCCACCAACCGCGCGAGACTGGCGATCAGCCTGGCCGATTCGATCCGCCAGACCGCGTCGATCGCGCGGTGGGTATTGGATGTCGTCATCGATTGCCCCGGCGCCTCCACCTCACCCCTCGGCGGCACTCTTCAGGGCTGCGGTCTCCGGAACGTCCGCGGCGAAGTCCGACATCTCCTGCACCTGGCGCACCTCGATGACTTCGTTGTCCGAAGCGGGACAGCGCAAGGCCCATTCGATCGCCTCTTCCTTGGACTTCACCTGGATCATCCAGTACCCGCCGAGCACCTCCTTGGCCTCCGCGAACGGCGCATCAGTCACTTTGGGCTTCCCTCCGGCGAACGAGATGCGGGCGCCCATTGAAGGTGGGTGGAGGCCGTCGAGCGCGAGGAGGACGCCGGCCTTCTGCAGGGACTCATTGTACTTCATCATCGCGGCAACGGCCTTGGCGTCCGGCAGGGTGCCCGGCACCGCCTTTTCGTATCCCTTGGGGATCATCAGCATCATGAATCTCATCGTTGTGCCTCCTGACCCGTCCTGACTGTCGCGGCTGCCTCCGCACGCAGGCGCGCTTCCTGCTCCCTGAGCTCGGGCGTGAACTCGGGACCGAAATCCTCCGCCTCGAACACCCGGCGAATCTCCATCTCGCTCTCCACACCCTGGGGATTGGAGCAGCGCTTGACCCATTCGATCGCCTCCTCCATCGACTTCACCTGCCAGAGCCAGAACCCGGCGATCAGCTCCTTCGACTCGGCGAACGGCCCGTCGATCACGGTCCGCTTCTTTCCGGAAAACCTGACGCGCGCGCCTTTCGAGCTCAGCATCTTCTCATCCGGCATGATGCCTGCCTCGGAGTCCTTGTCGGCCTTGACGATTACCATGACTCACATTGTCGTATCTCCTATGAGTGAGAGCCGGCTTCCCGTCCGTGGTGCGGGATGGTCTCCGGCTCTACTTGGGCGTCGAACGAGGGACGGCGAAATCGACACGCCGTCCGGAGCTTTCTCGCTCGGGGATGCTTTGGTTGGCTCATGTCGGGAAATGGGGACGAAAAGCGCCTAGCGGGCTCACTCGGATGGTTCTTGGGGAGTTTAGGGGCTAATACCCAGACGGAAAGGGCCGCCACCGCTGGTTCCTGATGTTGACACCCTGGGAGTCCAGGCCCCTACGCCGACTTGTCGCGAGGTATCTCTTCCTCCTCGTTCTCCCCCGAATCGAGCAGGTGCATGCCGCGCTTCGGCCCGCCGCGCTCGAGCACCATGTCGACTCCCATCGCGGTGATGGCCAGTGTGCCGCTCTCGGTGCGGCGAACCAAGCCGTTCTCCTTGAGATACCAGATGTGGAATCGCATGTGCTCCTCGGGGCAATCGAGCATGCGCTCGAGGTCGATCACACCCACACCCGGCTTCTCGGCGTCGTGCCGCGCCGCGGTATAGAGAATGGAGAGGAGCGCCGTTCGGATGCGCCGGTCGGCGGAGACGTCATTCAGCGCGGTCTCCTGGTCGAAGATTCGCCAGCGATCGGCGTGGAGCTGCGGGTACTGCACATCGAATTTGGCCCGCTCCACCGGATCGGAGAGGACCTGGAACGACTCGACGAGCTGCTTGAACCGGACGGCGTCGCCGCTCTCGGGATTGTCCGGATGGAAACGCTTGGCCAGATGGCGGAAGACGCGCTGAATCGTGTCCTGATCGGCGCGGGAGGAGACCTGTAGAATCTCGTAATGATCGGGTGCGTCCAAGTCGGCCATGATCTCCTCGATGACATCTTCCGGATTCGCGGGAGAGGCTGAGTTGAGCAAGCGGTGGGCCGAACCAATGCACAGATCTTAACCCCGGTGAAATCATGTGGCTATGGTGGGATCGTCGGTTTCAGGCTGCGGAGAACCGTCGCATCCGCCCGGCCGTCGCTCAATCTGCGGGAGCGGGCGTGGCGGAAAGACTGGCGGGCTGAACCGTGAGGGCTGTGAACGTCATTAATAAGCTTGCCAAACTGTTGCAAATAAATGAGTTAGATAGCAGCGGATAACCTAGAACATGAGGTCGCGCCCAAAGTCGCGCCCGTCCCGCGAGCAGATCATCCTCGTCGTCGGTGACGACGCGCAAGGAAGCTCGCTTGCTCCGCCTCTACCGTCCCGGCTCCGATGCGCTCAGCGTTCTGGCGGCCTGCACCATCCCGATGAACTCCCCGCGATATCCCTCGGCATCCGGACCGCGTGCGCCGCGGGCGAGATCGAGCACCTGATCGTAGGTGACCGACCCCTTGTTCTCCGAATCCCGGAGCAGCATGGCGAAGGCCGCCACCGCGGAGGCGAAGCGCATGTCCTCCGAGGCTTCCCCCGAGCGACGGTCGGCGACGGTCGAGGTGAGGAGCTTGCTGGTCGAGCCCCTGGGCTCCTTGTATCGAAGTCGGACGCTGAGCAGATCGGACGTGTGCGCCGCCTCCGGGCGGATCGAGACGTGCTGATAGACGAGGCTGTCGTCGGCGAGGGCCACCGCCTTCGCGCCCACCGGTACCACTTCGTAGAGGGCGGTAACGGTGTGGCCCGCGCCCAGTTCCCCGGCATCCTTGCGGTCGTCGGCGAAGTCCTCCTTGGCGAGCATCCGGTTCTCGTAGCCGAGCAGGCGGTAGGCCTGCACGCGGACGGGGTTGAACTCGACCTGGATCTTCACATCCTTCGCGATGGTGAACAGGGTGCCGCCGAACTCCTGCACGAAGACTTTCTGGGCCTCGCGAAAGGTGTCGATGTACGCATAGTGGCCGTTACCCTTGTCGGCCATCTGCTCCATCTTCGTGTCCTTGAGATTGCCGGTGCCGAACCCAAGCACCGTAAGGAAGGTCCCCTCCGACCGGCGCGCCTCCACCAGCCGGATCATCTCCGCGTCCGAGCTCACACCCACATTGAAGTCGCCGTCGGTGGCCAGGATCACCCGGTTGTTGCCTTCAGGGAGAAAGTTCTCGCGAGCCACATCGTACGCCAGCCGAAGCCCGGCGCCGCCCGCGGTGGAGCCGCCCGCCTCCAGCCGGTCGAGCGCCTCGATGATCGTCCGCTTGTCGGCGCCCGACGTGGGAGGGAGCACCAGCCCGGCCGCTCCCGCGTAGACGACGATGGCGACCCGGTCCTGCGGGCGGAGCTCGCCGACCAGTGCGCGGAACGCCTGCTTCACGAGCGGGAGCTTGTCCGCGCTCATCATCGAGCCGGAGACATCGATCAGGAAGACCAGGTTGCTTGGCGGCAGCTTGGCGGTGGGGATCCGCTTCCCCTGCAGTCCGATCTTCACCAGCCTGTGGTCGGACGCCCAGGGGCAGGGGCCGACCTCGGTGGCCACGGCGAACGGATCGGAGCCGTCGGGCTCCGGATAGCGGTAGGTGAAGTAGTTGACCATCTCCTCGAGGCGCACGGCGTCGGCGGGGGGCAGTGAACCGGACGATAGGAAGCGGCGCACGTTGCTGTACGAGGCGGCGTCGACGTCGATGGAGAAAGTGCTGAGTGGATTGGTCATGGCCGCGAGGAAGCGGTTCTCCTCGATCCGCGCGTAGGCCTCGGTGTTGCCGGGTTCGGCCTGCCTGCGCCACCGCTCTTCCGGCGGCCAGGGCGATGATGACGGCGCCGGCGCGCTCTGAGCTGTCACCCTTCCGGCCATGTCGAGCGACTTGAGCGCCGCTCCAACCGCGAGCCGGTTGGTCGCTTCCGCACGCACGGCCTCCCGCGAGGAGGCGAGAGAGAAGTCTTGCGTCACGGTGTGTCCCGCGCGCACGCTCACCCGGACCTCGGCCGCCGCATATCCGATCAGGGTCGCCCTCAGGGTGAGGGCACCTTCAGGGAGCGAGGCAAATCGGTAGCGTCCATCGCCATCGGTGAGCGTGTTGAACGCCGTCCCCACGGCAATTACCTGAGCGTTTGAGAGGGGCCGTCCGCTGGCGTCACTCACCCGTCCTTCCACCCGTCCGGTGGCGGGGAGTGCGGCTGGCGCGGCCCCGGTGGTGGTGAGCGTGAGGCAGAACAGCGACGCGAGCAACGTCACGCGTCGGGCGACGCCCGGCAATAGAGACCGCATCGAGCCCTCCGGCTGGAATGGATGCCGGCCGCGACAGCGCCGGCTCTGGGGTAATGTCCAGCGGGAGATGCGAGCCGCCCCGTGATCCACACACCCGCGCCGGGCGTTATATTCGCCCGATGAATTCCTTCCTCGCATGACCGGTAGCTGGAGCCGCGAGCAGTTCGCCCGCGACCAGAGTCTCGTCCTCCGCCGGGTGGCGGAGGCCGCACCGATCCGGGAGGTGCTCGACGCCCTCGCCCGGCTCATCGAACGCCTCGATCCCACCATGAAGTGCTCCATCCTCCTTCTCACCGACGACGGCCGGCATCTGGTCAGCGGGGCGTCGCCGTCGTTGCCCGCCGAATACAACCAGGCGATCGACGGATTGGAGATCGGTGAGAAGGTCGGATCGTGCGGTACGGCCGCCTTTCGCCGGGAGATGGTGATCGCCGCCGACATCGCCACCGATCCGCGATGGGAGGCATACAGGAGCGTGGCCTTGCCGCACGGGCTTCGATCGTGCTGGTCCACTCCGGTGTTCGGCAACAGCGGCCGCGTGCTCGGCACCTTCGCCGTCTATCACGACGAGCCGCATCACCCCACCGACTCGCAGCTGGCGCTGGTGCGCGAGGCGACCGACGTCGCGCGGATCGCGATGGAGCAGTGGAAGAACGAGCGAACGCTCAGGCAGAGCGAGGAGCGCTATCGCAAGCTCGTGTCGGCCACCGCCCAGGCGGTGTGGATCTTCACCGCCGATGGAACGATGGTGGGGCCGCACAGTACCTGGCCCGCCTTTACCGGCGTCACTGCGGAGGATTCGGGCGGCGTCGGCTGGTTGCGCTCGATTCATCCCGACGATCGCGAAGCGACCCGGCAGGCGTGGAGCCGGGCACAGGCGACCCGCACGGCATACGAAATCGAGCATCGCGTTCTCCGTGCCGACGGCGAGTGGCGCACGATGACGGGACACGCGGTGCCGATCTTCGAGGAAGACGGTTCGATCAGGGAGTGGATCGGCGCGCACACCGACGTGACGGAGCAGCGGGCGCTCGAGTCGAAGATGCGCCAGGCGCAGAAGCTCGAGAGCCTCGGTGTCATGGCGGGCGGCATCGCCCACGACTTCAACAATCTTCTCGTCGGCATCCTCGCCAACGCCGGGCTGGCGCTGATGGACGTTTTGGGAGACTCGCCGGCGCGGGAAAGCCTCGTCGCCATCGAGGCCGCCGCCAGCCGGGCGGCAGACCTGGTCAGCCAGCTTCTCGCCTACACCGGCCGCGGAAACATCCTGGTGCAGCCGGTGGACCTGCCGCGCCTCGTGCTCGAAATGGGTGATCTGATGGCCACGGCCATCACCAGGAGCGCCACGATCGACTACGACTTCGCCGCGAACGTCCAGCCCATCAGGGCCGACGCGACCCAGATCCGCCAGGTGGTGATGAACCTGATCACCAACGCCGCCGAAGCGCTCGGCGCTTCCGGCGGAGCCATCCGGGTATCGGTGGCCAATACGGATGGTGGTGGAGAGATGCCCGAGGGCCGCTACGTCGTTCTGGAGGTGGCCGATTCCGGCGTCGGCATGGATCCCGCCACCCAGGCGCGAATGTTCGAGCCCTTCTTCACGACGAAGTTCCCGGGGCGGGGACTCGGGCTGGCGGCGGTCCAGGGCATTGTCCGCTCGCACGGTGGCACCATCAGAATCAGCAGCATCCCCGGGGAAGGGACGACGTTCAGGGTC
>JBOHSC010000085.1:0-3027 GCA_050733115.1 Gemmatimonadales bacterium | reverse complement strand
CGCCGTGTGCGCCTGGCGATGCTCGGAACTCGCTGAAATCACGGACATCATAGGAGGAGGTCGAATGCGAGCTCACATTCCCGGACGCTATGCCGCTCTCGCGCTCTTGCTCGGCGGGCTGGCGTGTGCAGGAAACAAGAACAACGACAACGGAACAGTCGTGGCGAAGGATTCTGCCAGCGCGCGCGACACCTCCGCGTATCAGGTCCCGCAGCGGGACACCATGGCCGTGCCGCGCAGTGATACGAGCATGGCTCTCCCGGCTCCGGCTGACACGGCCACGTACCAGCCCACGAAGCCCTCGGCTACCCCGGACACCAGCGGTTACGCGCCCGCCGCTCCGGCCACGCCGGCCGACACCATCTCCGGGATGACGCACGACTCCTCCGGCAACTCCAACGCGCAGTAACGCCGGCGACCGTCGAGCCAGGTGAACTGGAAAAGCACGAGGCCCTCTTCGGATTGCGGAGAGGGCCGTTTTTCCTGATGGTTCCGCGACTCGCGGCCTACTTGAGAATTCCCTTCGCGATGGTCTGCAACTGCATGTTGCTCGTACCTTCGTAAATTGTGCCGATCTTCGCGTCGCGGTAGTACTTCTCCGCAGGATACTCCTTTGAATACCCGTAGCCGCCGAACAACTCGAGGCACGACGACGTAATCCGGTCGGCCACCTGCGAGCTGAAGAGCTTGGCCATGGCGGCCTGTTGCGCGAAGGGATGCCCGGCATCCTTGAGGCGGGCCGCGTTGTACACCATCAGCCGGGCCGCCTCCAGGTCGGTGGACATTTGCGCGAGCTGGAACTGCACACCCTGGAACTCCGCGATGGCCTTCCCGAACTGGCGGCGTTCCTTCACATAGGCGGTGGCGGCCTCGAGAGCGCCGCGGGCCACACCGATCATCTGAGCACCGATGCCGATCCGGCCCTCGTTCAGGGTCTCGATGGCGATCTTGTAGCCCTGGCCTACCGGGCCGAGCACGTTCGCGTCGGGAACGACGCATTGCTCGAGAATGAGCTCCGTGGTGCTCGACGCCCTGATGCCGAGCTTGTTCTCCTTCTTGCCCACCGCGAAGCCGGGAAACCGCCGCTCGACCACGAAGGCGGTGATTCCCTTGTATCCCTTTGCCGGATCGGCGTTGCCGAAGACGATGAACACCCCGGCCTCGGCGCCGTTGGTGATCCAGAATTTCCGGCCGGTCAGCTCCCAGTGATCTCCCTTGCGCTCGGCCCGCGTGGCAAGGGCGAACGCGTCACTGCCGCTGCCGGGCTCCGATAGCGCAAACGCGCCGAGCAGCTCGCTGGTGAGTCGAGGGAGGTAGCGTTGATGCTGCTCGAGGCTGCCCCAACGCAGGAGGGCGTTGGTGACGAGGGTGTTGTGGACGTCTACGTAGATGGCCGCGGAGGCGTCCACTCGCGCGATTTCCTCGATGGCCAGTACCGAATGGAATATCCCGCCGCGGGCCCCGCCGTACTGCTCAGGTACCTCGATGCCCATGAGGCCGAGCTCGAAGAAGCGGGGTATGAGGTCGGGCCGGAACTGGGCGGCCTCGTCCATCTCCTGGACGTGCGGCTTCACCTCGGTCTCGGCAAATTCGCGGACCGCGTCCCGGAACATGGCTTCTTCTTCGGACAAGGTCGAGAGCGCGGGGACGGCGGTACGGAGGTCCTGCATGATGGCGGGCTCCGGGTCGGCTGGGGCGTCAGGTGGAGGGAGTATACTCCGTAGCCGTCCGGTGTTCAATCGGCGCAGCCTGAAGGACTTCGAGTGCCACCGGCACCCGGCCGAGGGGGGCGGAGACCTGTGCTCCCTGGACGCGCTCCGACACCGCGATGAGCATTTCCCGCGAGATGCGCACCCCTTCAGCCAGTGCCTCATCCTTTCCCTGGGCACTGGCTCGCCTCATGCGCTCGAGTATCTCCTCGGGAACGGTCACCCCCGGCACCTCATTGGCCAGGAACTCCGCGTTCCGGAGCGACACGAGCGGCCAGATGCCGGCCACGATCGGAATCCGGAAACTTTCGACCTTCTCCAGGAAGCGATCAAGCTGGTTCAGGTCGAACACCGGCTGGGTTATCGCGTACTCCGCGCCGGCCTCCACCTTCCAGGCGAAGCGCTTGAGCTCCCGCTCGAAATCGGGAGCGGCCGGATTCACGCCCACGCCGATGACGAACCTCGTCGGCTGGCCGATCGGATTGCCGCCGGGGTCGAGGCCGCGATTGAGCCTCGAGACGAGATTGGCCAGGCCAATGCTGTCGATGTCGAAGACCGCCGTGGCCTCCGGATATGGACCCATCTTCGGGGGATCGCCGGTGACGATGAGCAGATTCCGGATGCCCGCGGCCGCAGCGCCAAGCAGATCGGAGAGCATGCCGAGGAGATTGCGGTCGCGGCAGGCGTAGTGGACCACCGCCTCGAGACCCACTTCGCGCTGGATCATGAGCCCCGAGAGAAGCGCGCCCATCCGGCTCTGGGCCCGCGGCCCGTCAGGCACGTTGACGGCGTCCACTCCCGCCGCCTTGAGCTGCCTCGCCTGCTCGAACATCGGCGTGGGATCGACCCCCCTGGGAGGAACGATTTCCACCGTGGTGATGAATCGTCCCTCCACCAGTTTGTACCCGAGCCGCGAGCGCTCGGTGAGTGGGACCGGGTCTTGCGCGGTGGCAGTCGGCGCCGCGGACGCCACCGCGTGAATGTGGCGCGGCGAAACGCTCTGGACGAAGCCGACGATGGCACGGATATGATCGGGCGTGGTTCCGCAACAGCCGCCCACGAAACGGGCCCCCGCCTCGACCATCCGACGGGAATAGCTGGCCATGTACTCGGGAGATGCCATGTACATCTTGCGGTCTCCCACCTCGCGCGGCAGGCCGGCATTGGGCTGAGCGGATATCGGAATGGCCACCATGCGCGCGAGCTTTTCCACCGCTTCCAGCACGCCGTGCGGGCCGACTGAGCAGTTGACGCCCACGACGTCGACGCCCATGGCCGCCAGCTCGGGGCCGAAGACCACCGGGTCGGTGCCGTAGTG
>JBOHSC010000084.1:0-1854 GCA_050733115.1 Gemmatimonadales bacterium | reverse complement strand
GGAGGAAGGGGCTGGGTGGGAGGAGCGGTAGCCGGGGTGGCTGCATCGGCAGAACGCCCGCTCGTCGCTCTCCGCTCCGGCAACCCGTTCCGCGTTCCCGCTCCCCGTCCCCGGCTCCCGTCCCCAGCTATCACTCCCCGCTCCGGCTCCCGTCCCCAGCTATCGCCCCCGCCCAACTCCGGCTCATGTCCCCGAGTAGCGCTCCTCCCCGTTCCTGACTCCCGTTCCGGCTCCCGTCCCCAGCTACCGCTCTCCACACCCGCTCCGCCTCCCGTCCCCGGCCGGCGATCCCCAGTTCCCCGCCCCCGTTCCCCCCACGCTCCGCTCCCCACCCCTGGCTCCCGTTCCCCCACGCCCCGCTGCCGCGATGCGGCTCGTCGCGGCGCATTGACCGGTCGCGGTGCTCCGTACCCGAGTCGGCGGGCCCGCAGCGGCGCCGGCAAATCTGGCATTCTGAATGAGTGACCGAAAAGATCAAGGTCGAGCTCGAAGGCGTACCGGCGACGCTGCTGTGGAACCTCTACCATCGAGCCGCCGAAGCGCGTGGTTCCGGCGGTCTGCTGCACGATCCGAGGGCGATCGAGCTGGTCGACGCGATCGATTTTCCCTTCGAACGGTTCGGTGAGCCCAAGATGGCGCAGTTGCACGCGCTGCGGGTTCTCACCTTCGACCGGGCCGTCCGCCGTTTCCTCCAGCTTCACCCCGGTGGCATCGTCGTGGGGCTCGGCGAGGGGCTGGAGACGCAGTTCTGGCGGGTCGACAACGGCCAGGTGCGCTGGCTCACCGTCGACCTGCCCGAGACGGTCGCGGTACGCCGGCGGTTGCTCCCCGACGACCCGCCGCGTCGTCGTACGTTGCCCGGTTCGGCGCTCGACCTCGGCTGGATGGACGAGGTCGACGCCGGCGACGGGGTGCTGATCACGACGCAGGGCCTGCTGATGTACCTCCAACCCGACGAGGTCAGGTCGCTGATCTCCGCCTGCGCCCAGCGGTTTCGCGGTGGCACGCTGCTGTTCGACGCGATTCCCCACCGCATGGCCGAGCGCAGCAGGCGGGGTGAGATGGACAGCGGTTCCGGATACCGGGCGCCGGCCTGGCAGTGGAGCCTCGACCCGGGCGAGCACTCCAAGATCAAGGAGTACGACCCCAACATCACGCACGTCCGTGACCTGAGGTACCCGCGCGGCCGTGGTGTGCTCGCCGCCGCCCCCTGGGTACGGTTCATCCCCCTGATCCGCAAGCTCCGGATGCCGATCGTCGAGGTGAGGTTCGGCCGCTGACCCGCGAGCGACCTCTCAGGCGCGGCGCCTGAGCAGCGCGAGGAACATCGCGTCCGTCCTGTGCCGATGCGGCCAGAACTGCGCGTACGGCCCATCGCCCAGTCCGGGCACCTCCCGCAGATACGACGGGGCGTCCAGCCGCTCGACGTCGTCGCGGCCCCGCAGCACGTCATCGACCACGACGCGCGTCTCCGCCAGGTGCGGCGAGCAGGTGACATAAGCCACCACGCCACCCGGGCGTACGGCCTCGAGGGCCGAGCCGAGGAGCCGCCGCTGCAATGGCCCGAGCTCGGCGATCGCCTCGGGTCCCCGTCGCCAGCGGGCCTCCGGGCGCCGCCGGAGTGCCCCGAGGCCGCTGCACGGCACGTCGGCCAGCACCCGGTCGAACGCGCCCGGCCGCCAGGCCGGTTGGAGTCCGTCCGCGACGGCCACCGCGGCCACCGCGGTGGCCGGGTCGATGGAGCCCCGTACGAGCCGGGCGCGGTGTGGCTGCAGGTCGCAGGCCAGCAGGTGCGCGTCGCGCTCCCCCGCCAGCCCCGCCAGCAGCGCCGCCTTGCCACCCGGACCCGCGCAC
>JBOHSC010000083.1:0-6986 GCA_050733115.1 Gemmatimonadales bacterium | reverse complement strand
GCCCCGAAAGCTCGACCCCTACGGCTATCGCTCCCTCCCCACGCTGAGCTTCGAGCCCGACGAGCTCGCTGCCGTCGCCGATGCCGCCGCCCGGGTCCGCGCCCTCGGCGATCCGCTCCTCGCCGAGCACGCCGAGTCGGCGATGCGGAAGCTCGCGTGCGACCTGCCGGTCGATGCCGCCGGGCGCCCCGACATCGCGATCGTGAAGCCCAGGGATCGCGCGAGCCCCGACCTGCTCGTCACCCTGCACCGCGCCCTCGAGAGCCGGAAGCGGGTGACGCTGGAATACCGCGCCATGGAAAGCGGGGCCGGCAGCTCCCGCACCCTCGAGCCCTTCGGCCTCTTCTTCCTGAACGGCCACTGGTATCTCGCCGCGCGGGCGACCGGCGAACAGCTCGTCAAGAACTTCCGCCTGAGCCGCATGGCCGGCGTCCAGGTCAACGCCGCGCGCCCCAACACCGGCGACTACGAGATCCCGTCCAGCTTCGACCTCCGCGAGCACGCCCGGTCGCGCAACGCGTGGGAGCTGGGCTCGGGCGACGCGATCGTCGCCACCGTCGCCTTCCACTCCCGCTCCGGCGCCGCGGCCGCCGCGTCTCATCTGGGAGAAGAGGTGCCTGGGTCTCCCGACCGCCGCCGGTTCCGCGTCCGCCGCACCGACGCCTTTGCCCGGTGGCTGCTCTCCTTCGCGGGAGACGTCGTCCCGGTCTCCCCGGCCGAGCTGGTCCAGGAGTACCGCGGTCTGGTGCACGAGACGCTGGCTCACCACGCGGAGGCGCGGTGAACGCCTCCGAGCAGCTCCGCCGCATCCTCCATCTCATCCCGCACCTGGCCGATGGGGAGCCGCACTCGCTCGACGACGTCTCCCGCCAGGCGGGCGTGGACCGCGCGGTGGTCCTGGAGGACATCGAGTCGATCTCCGAGCGGTTCGAGGCCCCCGGCGGCTTCGTCGAGGGGCTGCAGATCTTCCTCGAGGCCGACGACGTCTCCATCGTCCCCAACCACTTCCTGCGCCCCATGCGGCTCACCCGGAGCGAGCTGCTGGCCCTCGAGCTGGGGCTCGCGATGCTCCGGGGCGAGCGCCCTCCCGAGGAGCAGGCCGCGATCGACCGGGCCACGGCTCGGCTCCGGCAGGCGGCGGCGAGCCTGCCGGGCGAGGAGATCGCCGGCGACATGCGGGTCGCCTCGCTCTCCGCCGCGGGCGACCTGGAGCAGCTCCGGCGCCTCCGCGAGGCCTTCCGCCAGCGCCGCAAGGTCCGGCTCGGCTACCGCTCTTCGGCGGCCACCGAGGCGTCGAGTCGGGTCATCTGCCCCTACGGCATCGTGTTCAGCAACGGGATGTGGTACTCGGTGGCGTGGTGCGAGAGCAGCGAGGGGATCAGGGTTTTCCGTCTCGACCGCATCGAAGGGATGGACCTGCTGGACGCGAGGTTCGAATCGCCCCGAGGGTTCTCCCTCGACGCCGTGGTCCGGGACGGCAAGGTGTTCCAGTCCGCCGACACCCGGACCCTGCGGCTCCGCTACTCTCCGCGCATCGCCCGGTGGATCGCGGAGCGGGAAGGGAAGACGCTGGCCGAGGATGGATCGCTCACGATGGAGCACCCGCTGGCCGATGCCGAGTGGGCCGTCCGCCACGTGCTCCAGTACGGGCCGGATGTCGAGGTGCTGGAGCCGCGGGAGGTGAGGGAGGAGCTGGTGCGGCGGCTGGCGGCGATGGGGAGCTGAGCGGCGGTCCTCTTGCCAGCCAGTCGCCGAGGGCGCCATTCTATGGGCATGGCAGCATCCATCTATTACACCGCGGACCAGGTCCGCGCCTTCCCGGACGACGGCAACCGGTACGAAGTCGTGTACGGCGAGCTTCTCGTGACGCCGGCGCCGCGCGCGTGGCATCAGGAGGTCCTCGGGCGCCTCTGGTACGAGCTCCGGACGTACCTTCGGCAGGACGCGGTCGGTCACCTCTTCCAGTCGCCGGCCGACATTTCCTGGGGTCCGGACACGCTGGTGCAGCCCGATCTGTTCGTGGTGCCGCTCGACCATGCCCGGACAATGGACTGGGCCAGAATGAAAGACCTGCTGCTCGTCGCCGAGGTGCTGAGCCCGTCGACGGCGCGCGCGGATCGGTTTGTCAAGCGCATCAGGTACCGGGAGGCGGGCGTCCCGCTCTATTGGGTGGTGGACGCTGACGAGCGGGTCGTCGAGATCTGGACACCATCCGACGACTTCCCCACGGTCGAACGCGAGCGCCTGACGTGGCATCCCGCCGGGACCGGTGAAACGTTCACCGTGAGTCTGGAGGAGTTGTTCCGGCCGCTCTGACCCGCGGAACACGCCCGCCAAAATAGCGACACCCTGTGACATCGAACTCCCCGCGCGCCCCCGGCCAACTCGCCGGGGGCGCGTTGTCACACCCCTCCGGTACTCTCCGCCGGTCCACGTCACACCGCTCGCCACCATTCAATCGGAGTACCGATGCGCATTCTCACGTTGGCTGTCGCCGCGTTCGCCCTCACTGGCTGCGCCGCCGTCCTCGGCTCAAAGCAGAAGGACTTCGACCTGCAGAGCACGCCCCAGGGCGCCGACGTGTTTCTGGACGGCAACCGCCTGGGCTCGACGCCGGTCAAGGTCAAGCTCAGCAACCAGGCGCAGCACACTTTCGTGTTCAAGAAGGACGGCTACAAGGATGCCACCTGCACCCTCGCCAAAGGCACCGGAGCGGGGTGGGTGATCTTCGACGTGCTCACCGGACTGGTGCCGATCGTAATCGACGCCGCCACCAACAGCTGGAGCCAGACCAAGGGGTCGTCCTGCTCCGGCGCGTTGGAGCCGCTGACCGCGGCGAGCGCGCAGTAGCCACTTCCACGCGGAGCATATTGATGCGAATCCCGATCGTGTGGGCACTCTTGGCCCTCGTACTCACCGGGTGTGGCGGCGGGGATGCCACCGGCCCCAGCAACGCGAGCGTGGCCGGCACCTGGACGATGAGCCTTTCGAACCTGTCGGGCTCGGGCGTGAGCTGCAACCTGAGTGCTACGCCAGTGACCATTGCGCAGAGCGGCACGACGTTCAGCGGCACCTACGGCCCCGGCACGCTCTCGTGTTTCGCCGGCAGCCAGTCGAACAGCGTCCAGATTCAGGGGACGATCGTGAACGGTACGGTCGATGGCAACGCGGTCGTCTTCGATCTGGACACCCAGGACTTCCACCAGACCGGCTCGGTTGCGGGCAACTCAATGAGCGGCACCGCGCGCTGGACCATCGACTTGGGGGGCTCCTCAGGGATCGTGGTCTTGAACGGCAACTGGTCGGCGGCGAAGCAGTGAGCTGGGGCCGGCGGCCGGCCGGCTCCGGTGTCACACCCCTCTGAGATGTTGGGACGATCGCAGGTGAGGAACGCACTGAACCAGACGTTGAGGTCATAACAGACCCGAATCGCCTGACCCTCCGGCACGCCGAGCGGAGTACCGGAGGTGAGAATGAGATCGGATGGGAGGTCGGGCAAGGAGAACTGCGCTGTGACTATTTGCGAGCAGGTCCGCGCGAGTCGCGCTTGCCCGCTCCGCGGCGAGTAGTCGACGGCTGAACGACGCGTGGAGCCACCTTTTGCGGGCGCCCGGCATCGATTGCTAGTCCCTCGATTTCCTCATCGGTCATCGAACTGATACCCGCAATCTTCATACTGGCAATCACCTGACGCTGGGCACTCTCATACTGCGCGCGAGCGATTGCCCGAGCCATTTCTTCTGTCAGACGCTCACGATCGGTGGCACTGCCGGCCTCGAGGAGAAGCCGCAGGGCGCGGCGTGCCGCTTCAGGAAGAATGGTGTAAAGATCTACCGCCGATTCCACGACACGGCTCTCGACTCGCTTTTCGTCTTCCTTGACACGAGCGAAGCGCTTGACGAGGGAATCGTCTTTCAGATATCCCGAGATCGATCGGGCCATGCCCGCAACTCCTTGCCTGAGTGAGAAGCTATAGATTTCTATAGAAACATATGAAGCAACCCGGACATGCGCCAGACCGCGTAACCGGCGCACATTGCTTTCACACCAGGTCAGGTCCGGCCCAGACCTATCCCCCGGTCGAGCGCCTGCTCAATACGCCTGAATGACCGCGGAGCCTCCCCGCACCGGCTGACCCCTCACCTTCGGCGTGTAGGGCGATGGACCGGCCGGCACATGCGCCGGAGTCATCTCGACGGTGCGCTTGCCGTCTCGCCGCCGTGTCCGCTCGAAGGAGAAGTCGTGCCACCAGTCCCCGTCCCGGGGCCCCATGTAGAAGAGTCTCCATCCCTTGTCGGTCTTCATGTACTGAAACGCCAGGGGACCGCGTATGATCTGATCCTCGTCGGCGAGGGTGACCATGACTTGGACCTCGTCGGTCCTCTCGGTGCCCAGGTCGGTCCTGACGTTCCTGAACCGTCGCGTGATCGCGAACGCCCGCAGCTCACCCCTCTCCGCCGTCCACGTCCCGGTCATGTAGCCATTGCGCGACTTGGGATCGGAGCCGCGGTGGAAGTAGAGAAAGGTCTTCCCGTAGAGGTCTTCCTCGATCTGCGCGGCGGGAGGGCCCGATTCATCGTTCGGTGTTTCCGGGCTGAGCGCATCCTCCGGCGATCCGAAGCACGAGGACACCAGTACGGCGGTTACGAGGAAGAGCGGGACACGCCAGGAGTTGCTCACCACACCTGGATCTCCGGGCCACGGAGCTCGGGTATGGGGGTGGTGCTTGGGGTCGGCGCGAAGCGCCATGGACCGATCGGTGGATTGGCCGGAGCCATCGCCGCGATCACCTTGCCGTCGCTCGTCTGTATGCGCTCGAAGGAGAAGTCGTGGTGCCGGTCCCCGTCACGGGGTCCCAGAAGGTATAGGTCCCATCCCTTCTCGCCTTTGGCGTATTGAAACACCAGTACTCCACGGATCTTCTGCCCGGCGCCGGTGAGCGTCACCATGGCATGGATCTCGTCGGTTCGCTCGCCGTAGGTACGCTTCAGGTTCGGGAAGCGTCGCAGGATCTCGAACTCCTGCAGCTCCCCCTCTCCCACAGTCCAGATCCCGACCATACGGTCATGGTGCCAGTTAGGGTCGTTGCCGCTGATGAAATAGATGAAGGCTCGCCCGACGAGGTCGCTCTTGATCTGGGCGGTGGGAGGGCCCGATCCCTCTTTCAGCGTCTCCGGGGTGACCCCGTTCCCCGGCGATCCGCTGCACGAGAAAACAAAGACAGTGACCAGGAGGGAGAGCGAGACAGGCCAGTCGAGCGCTGTCGTGCGCATGAGATGTCTCCAGGGTGGAGCGAGCCTTCTCCAGGATTCTAGAGTCTCCCGGGGGGCGCCGCCAGTTGGCATCAGGATGGGATCCGCCGCCTCTCCCCCTCATATTTGTCCCCGATCAAATCACCCCTCCCCCCGTCCAGGCCCCACACATGCTGAACTACATCTGGGCAGGCCTGATCATCAGCGCGTTCGTCTTCGCCATCGGGAACGACATCCGCGATGTCTCCCGCGACACCTACCGGACCGGCCAGCCGCTCCCGGTGGCGCTGGCGTTCCCCGAGGGCTACGACTCCGCCGCCCGGCGGGTGCCGGTGGAGATCCGGATCGACCCGGCGCGCTACGGAGCCTTCTACCGGACCGATCAGCATCCCGACTCGAGTTACCCTGGCTACCTGCTCCGGACCCAGGCCGGCACCCAGCTCCGCTTCGCCGCCGGCTCTAAACTCCCCGAGCCCCTCGCCACGATCGCCAAGGTCTCAAGCTCGCGCGACCAGGAGCTGCAGGGCCGCCTGGTCGACTCGACCGGCGTGATCTTCCAGCCGGTCCGCTTCGTCAAGCTCAACGCCATCGCCGGCGCGGCGCTCGACTTCGCCAAGACCGGCGCCGAGATCGCGCTGAGCCTGGTCGGCGTCATGTCGCTCTTCCTCGGCCTCCTCAAGATTGCCGAAGAGGCCGGCATCATCTACGGCCTGGTCAAGCTGGTTCGGCCCATCCTCCGCCCGCTCTTTCCGGAAGTGCCGGCCGACCATCCCGCGCTCGCGATGATCGCCCTCTGTCTCACCGCCAACGTCTTCGGCCTGGGCAACGCGGCCACCCCGTTTGGCATCAAGGCCATGGAGGAGTTGCAGAAGCTCAACCCCTCGGACGACACCGCCACCAACCCGATGGTGATGATGCTGGCCCTCAGCACCGCCAGCGTGCAGCTGGTTCCGCCGGTGCTGCTCCTCGCCCTTCTCGGCCTCCAGATCAACCAGCTGGTCTTTCCGATCATCGGCACCGGATTGGTGGGCCTCTGCGCCGCCATCGTGAGCTGCAAGCTCCTGGGCCGGCTCCCCCGCTATCGCGCGACCGATCCCAACCGGGTGAGCCGGCCATGAACGCGATCCGCGACGCGATCGGCCTCCTCTCCCTATTCGTGGTCCCGATCATCCTGGTGGGGTTCCCGGTCTACGGCCTCTACAAGCGGGTGCCGGTGTACGAGAAGTTCGTGGAGGGAGCCAAGGAGGGATTCAACGTCGCCGTCCGCATCATTCCATATCTCGTAGCCATACTCTTTGCCATCGCGATGTTCCGCGCCAGCGGCGCGATGGATTTCCTGGCCCGCGCCCTGGCGCCGGTGCTCGGCCTCATCGGCTTCCCGCCGGAAGTGCTGCCCATGGCCATCATCCGCCCGCTCACCGGCTCCGGCTCCGCCGGCATCGTGGTGGACATGATCCGGCAGTACGGCGAAGACTCGATATTGGTGAAGATGGCGGCCGTCATGTTCGGGTCGACCGAGACCACCTTCTACGTCATCGCCGTGTACTTCGGGGCGATCAGCATCCGGAAGACCCGGCACGCGGTGCCGGTCGGCCTCATCGCCGACGGCGTGGCGATGATCGTCGCCGTGTGGGTAGTGCGGCTGCTGTTCGGCTGAGCCTCACCGGGCGGTTCGTGCAGGGCCAGGGACTGGGTCGCGAAGGACGCGTCAGTGGGCCGCCAGTCACTCACACC